>NZ_JBYTEQ010000007.1:204496-247142 GCF_058792115.1 Cellulosimicrobium sp. EB106-03-01-XG111 | reverse complement strand
CCCCCCCCCCCCCCCCCCCCCCCCCCCCCCCCCCCCCCCCCCCCCCCCCCCCCCCCCCCCCCCCCCCCCCCCCCCGCGACGGTGAGGCTCAGACCAGGCCGAGCTCCTCGACGGCCTGACGCTCCTCCTGGAGCTCCGCGACCGACGCGTCGATGCGCCCGCGCGAGAAGTCCGAGAGCTCCAGGCCCTGGACGATCTCCCACGACCCGCCGCGCGAGACCACCGGGAACGACGAGATGAGGCCGGTCGGGACGCCGTACGACCCGTCCGACACGACGCCCGCGCTCGTCCAGTCGCCCTCGGGCGTGCCGAGGACCCAGTCGTGCACGTGGTCGATGGCCGCGTTCGCCGCCGACGCCGCGGACGACGCGCCGCGCGCGTCGATGATCGCCGCGCCGCGCTTCGCGACCGTCGGGATGAACGTGCTCTCCAGCCACTCGCGGTCCTCGGCGAGCCGCGCGCCCGGCGTGCCCGCGACGTCCGCGTGGAAGAGGTCGGGGTACTGCGTGGCCGAGTGGTTGCCCCAGATGGTCACCTTGCGCACCTCGGACACCGGGACGCCCGCACGCTTCGCGACCTGCGTGAGCGCGCGGTTGTGGTCCAGCCGCGTCATCGCGGTGAACCGGCCCTTCGGGACGTCGGGCGCGTTCGACGCGGCGATGAGCGCGTTCGTGTTCGCGGGGTTGCCGACCACGAGGACGCGGACGTCGTCCGCCGCGCCCGCGTTGATCGCCTGGCCCTGCGGCTTGAAGATGCCGCCGTTCGCCTCGAGCAGGTCGCCGCGCTCCATGCCCGGGCCGCGCGGGCGGGCGCCCACGAGCAGCGCGACGTTCGTGCCCTCGAACGCCGCCGTCGGGTCGTCGAAGATGTCGATGCCGGCGAGCAGCGGGAACGCGCAGTCGTCCAGCTCCATGGCCGTGCCCTCGGCGGCCTTGACGCCCTGCGGGATCTCGAGGAGGCGCAGGCGCACGGGGGTGTCGGGGCCGAGCATCTGGCCCGACGCGATGCGGAACAGCAGCGCGTAACCGATCTGACCGGCCGCGCCGGTCACCGTCACGTTCACGGGGGAAGTCATGCGCTCACTCTCCCACAACGCGACGCGCCCGGACGGCGGGGCGGCACGCCCGCGGCCGCGTCTCCGCCCCTGCCCGGGGACGACGACGGCGGCGCCCCCTGCGCGAGGGGGCGCCGCCGTCGGGCGTGCGGTGCGGGCCGGGTCAGCCCAGGCGCGCCTTGAGGTTCTCGTCGAGCGCGGCGAGGAAGTCCTCCGTCGTCAGCCACTCCTGGTCCGGGCCGATGAGGAGCGCGAGGTCCTTCGTCATCTTGCCGGACTCGACCGTCTTGATGACGACGTCCTCGAGCGTCTGCGCGAACTCGGTCACCTCGGGCGTGCCGTCGAGCTTGCCGCGGTGCATGAGGCCACGGGTCCACGCGAAGATCGACGCGATCGGGTTCGTCGACGTCGGCTTGCCCTGCTGGTGCTGGCGGTAGTGACGCGTCACGGTGCCGTGCGCGGCCTCGGCCTCGACGGTCTGGCCGTCCGGGGTCATGAGGACCGACGTCATGAGGCCGAGCGAGCCGAAGCCCTGCGCGACGGTGTCGGACTGCACGTCGCCGTCGTAGTTCTTGCAGGCCCAGACGTAGCCGCCCTCCCACTTCATGGCCGAGGCGACCATGTCGTCGATGAGGCGGTGCTCGTACGTGAGGCCCTTCGCGGCGAACGCCTCGGCGAACTCGGCGTCGAACACCTCCTGGAAGATGTCCTTGAAGGCGCCGTCGTAGGCCTTGAGGATCGTGTTCTTCGTCGAGAGGTACACGGGGTACTCGCGCTGGAGGCCGTACGCGAACGAGGCGCGCGCGAAGTCGCGGATCGACTCGTTGAAGTTGTACATGCCCATCGCGACGCCGCCCTCCTCGGGCATGGTCACGACCTCGAACTTCTGGGCCTCGGAGCCGTCGGCCGGCTCGAACGTCATCGTGATCTTGCCCGGGCCGGGGACCTTGAAGTTGGTCGACTTGTACTGGTCGCCGTGGGCGTGACGGCCGATGATGATCGGCTTGTTCCAGCCCGGCACGAGGCGCGGGATGTTGGAGATGATGATCGGCTCGCGGAAGACGACGCCACCGAGGATGTTGCGGATCGTGCCGTTCGGCGAGACCCACATCTTCTTCAGGCCGAACTCCTCGACGCGCGCCTCGTCGGGCGTGATCGTCGCGCACTTGACGCCGACGTTGTACTGCTTGATCGCGTGCGCGGCGTCGATCGTGACCTGGTCGTCGGTCGCGTCGCGGTTCTGGATCGACAGGTCGTAGTACTTGAGGTCCACGTCGAGGTACGGGTGGATGAGGCGGTCCTTGATGAACTGCCAGATGATGCGCGTCATCTCGTCGCCGTCGAGCTCGACGACCGGGTTGACGACCTTGATCTTGCCCATGCGCAGATCGCTCCAACTGTCGGGGACTGGAGCCCCCGGGTGTCGGACGGCGACCGTGCGGCCCGTGGGCCCGGTCCGTCGCACACGAGGGCGTTGCTGACCGCGGTCCAGGGTACTCGACTTCTCGACGTCAAGATACTTTGTCGGCCCCCGGCGACCGCGTTCGGATCGTGAGACCGGGCGTCCGTTCTCAGGTGCAGCACCGCAGATCTCCACGCATCTCCCGGGTGGTGGTGGCAAGATGCCCCCAGATGCCGGAATGGCCGGGCACTCGGTCAGGCATCGTGCCGTCGTCCCGACGGCCCGCCGGTGCCGCACCGTGGCACACCGGGCCGGGACTGCCCGAAGTTCCCACCGAACCAGACAGGATCATCATGTCCCAGGACACCACCGCTCCCGGCGCACCGGAGGGCTACGTCGACGACGCGCGCCTCGCGCCGACCGAGGCCGTCGCTGTCGTCCAGCCCAGCCTCCTCGCGCGCCTCGGCGCCGAGGTCTTCGGCACGTTCTTCCTCGTCCTCGCGATCATCGGTGTGGCGCTGTACACCTTCGTCAGCCAGCAGAACGCCCTCGCGGTCGCTCTCGCGGGCGGCCTCGCGCTGCTCGCCGGCGCCGCCGCCGTCGGCAACGTCTCCGGCGGCCACTTCAACCCGGCGGTGACGCTCGGCGCCGCCATCGGCGGCCGCACCGCATGGCGCGACGTGCTGCCCTACTGGGTCGCGCAGCTCGTCGGCGCCCTCCTCGCGGGCCTCGTCCTGCTCGCCACCGTCCCGAACTCGCTGCCGGCGCTCGTCGGGCAGGAGGGCCGCGGCGGCCTCTTCGTGTCGACCGCGAACGGCTACGGGGACTTCTCGTCCCTCTCCACGGCGTCGCAGGGCGGCACCGAGTTCGGGCTGCTCGCCGCGCTGCTCATCGAGACCATCGCGACCGCGGTCTTCGTCGGCGTGATCCTCGGCGTGACCGACAAGCGCGCGACCGTGCAGTACGCGCCGGTCGTCATCGGCCTCACCCTCACCGCCCTGATCCTCGTCGCGGTGCCCGTCACGAACGCGTCGCTCAACCCGGCGCGCTCCATGGCGTCGGCCGTGTTCGCGGGCGACGGGGACCTGTGGAAGCAGCAGTGGGTCTTCTGGGTCGCGCCGCTCCTCGGCGCCGCGATCGCGGGCCTCTTCTACCGCGCGTTCGCGTTCGCCCCGAAGCAGGACGACCTGCTCGGCGAGGACCACGTCGTCACGCTGACCGAGGCCGAGGTGGCCGGCGGTGCCGGGAGCGCGGTCGGCGCCGGTGCGGGCGCGGCCGTCGCCGGGGCCGGCGCGGGCACCGTCGTCGAGGAGGCGGTCGTCGTCACGGACGAGAACGGTGACGTGGTCGCGGTCGAGGAGGTCGTCGAGACGGAGCCTGAGACGGACGACCCCGACTCCCCCGCCGCCGGTGAGGGCACGACCCCGCGGGTCTGACCTCTCCCCCGCACGCCCGACGGGCCCGGACCGCGCACGCGGTCCGGGCCCGTCGTCGTCAGTGCCCGACGTCGCGCGCGGCGCTCCGCGCGGGCGTCAGAGCTCGCCCTGGTCCAGGCTCAGCGCGAGGAACGCCATGACCGCGGCGGGCGCGAGGAAGAAGAAGACGTCGAGCCCGCGCGACCGGACGGTGATGCCGACCGGGCCCGGGCCGGGGATCGACGCGCGGCACACGCCCGCGACGGCGAGCAGCCCCGCGAGCGCGAAGCAGCCCGCCCGCGCACCGGCGAGGACGGACACGAGCGTGGAGACGGCGACGCCCGCGAGGACGAGCCACATCGCGGGCTGGCGCGACGGCGCGAGGCTCGCGGGCGGCTCGGGCACCGGGGGCGGGGTCGCGTCGTCGGGCGCAGGAGCGCCCTCGGGAGCAGGGCCGTCGTCGGTCTCGTCGTCCACGTGGTGCCACACCGGCACGAGCGTCGCGCGTGGCCGGTGCCGCGTCCCCCCGTCCGCGGTGACGTCGCTCACGCTGCTGCACCTTCCACGCCCGGAAGCCTACCGTCGTGCCCTAGCGTGACGTGCATGCCGTCCGTCGTGCCGCCGGTCCCGTCCGCTCCCCCCGCCACCATGACCGACCCTGTGGCCGGCCTTTCGACCGGCCCCGCGACCGGCCCCGCGACCGGCCCGGCGCCCGGTCCCGCGCCCGCGTCCCACGACGGCGGGCCGCCGTCGTCCGTGGTCGTCGTCGGCGCCGGGCTCGCGGGCGCCCAGACCGTCGCGGCGCTCCGCCGCCGCGGCTACGCCGGGCGCGTCACGCTGCTCGGCGCGGAGGGCGTGCCGCCGTACGACCGCCCGCCCCTGTCCAAGGAGCTGCTCAGCCGGCCCGCCCCCGCGTGGCTCGCCGACGACCTCGGGGTGGACGTCGACGCGCTCGCCGACGACGTCCGTCTCGCCGACCCGGCCGTGCGCCTCGAGCGGACCGGGACCGCCGACGCTCCCGGCTGGTCCGTCGAGACACGGGCGGGCGACCGCCTCGCCGCCGACGCGGTCGTGCTCGCGGTCGGCTCCGTCCCCGTGCGGCCCCGCGGCTGGGAGCACGCGCGCGTGCTCCACACCGCGGCCGACGCCGAGAGCCTGCGCGCCGCGCTGCGGCCCGGCCTGCGCCTCGTCCTCGTCGGGGCCGGGTGGATCGGCGCGGAGCTCGCCGGGGTCGCGGCGGGCGCGGGCGCGCACGTCACGGTCGTCGAGGCCGCGGGCGCGCCGCTGCACCGCCAGCTCGGCCCGGACGTCGGGGCGCGCCTCGCTCCCTGGTACTCGGCCGCGGGCGCCGAGCTCGTCACCGGCGCCACCGTCGCCGAGGTCCGGCCCGACGGCGTGCGGCTCGCCGACGGCCGCGAGCTGCCGGCCGGCGTCGTGCTCGCCGCCGTCGGCGCCCGGCCCGCCACCGACTGGCTCGACGGCGTCGTGCCGCGCGACGCGCGCGGCGGCGTCCCGGTGGACGCGGACGGCGCCGTGCCGGGGCTGCCCGGCCTCTGGGCGGTCGGCGACTGCGCGAACCGCGACCACCCCGTGCTCGGCGCCGTGCCCGGCGGGCACTGGTCGGCGGCGCTCCACGACCCGGACGCGACCGTCGCGGCGCTGCTCGGCGACGACGGCGACCGGGCCGCGCACGCGCCCTACGTGTTCTCCCAGCAGCTCGGGCACGACCTCGCACTGTTCGGCGTGCCGGCCGAGGGCGACGAGGTCGTGCTGCGCGGCGACCCCGCGGGCGGCGCCACCGGCCACGAGGGCTGGGCCGCGTTCTACGTGCCGCCCACGACGGTCTCCGAGCCCGGCAGCCCTGCCGCGGGCGACGACCCGGCCACCCGGGGCACCGACGTCCGGGCCGTGCTCCTCGTCGACTCGCCGCGCGACGTCGGGCCGGTGCGCAAGGCGATGAACCGGACGGGCCGCCTGCGCGTCGACCTCGACGTCGCGCGCGACCCGGCCCGACGCCTGCGCGACGCCCTCTCCTGACGCCCTGGACTGACGCCGGGCGCGCGACGGCCCCGCCGGTCCGGTGACCGACGGGGGCGTCGCGCAGGTCGCGTCAGTGCGCGAAGTGGCGCGTCCCCGTGAAGTACATCGTCACGCCCGCGGCCCGGGCGGCCTCGACCACCTCGGCGTCGCGGATCGACCCGCCCGGCGCCACGACGGCGCGCACGCCCGCGTCGAGCAGGATCTGCAGGCCGTCGGCGAACGGGAAGAACGCGTCGGAGGCCGCGACGGCGCCGCGGGCCCGCTCCTCGCCGTCCGCGAGCGTGTTGGCTCGCTCGACCGCGAGGCGGCACGAGTCGACGCGGTTGACCTGCCCCATCCCGACCCCGACGGCGGCCCCGTCGCGCGCGAGGAGGATCGCGTTCGACTTCGCCGCACGGATCGCGCGCCACGCGAACGCGAGGTCGACGAGCGTCGCGTCGTCCGCGGCCTCACCCGTGACGAGCGTCCAGTGCTCGGGCGCGTCGCCGCCGGTGACGTTCCCCTCGGCGTCGGTCACGACGGCGTCGACCCGGTCCGTGCTCTGCACGAGCAGGCCGCCGCTGACCGGACGGGTCTCGACGGTCGTCGTCGGCGGGGCGTCGACGACGAGGAGGCGCAGGTTCTTCTTCGCCCGGAGCACCTCGAGCGCGTCCGGCTCGAACCCGGGCGCGACGACCACCTCGGTGAAGACGGGCGCGATCTGCTCCGCGGCCGCCCGGGTCACGACGCGGTTCGCGGCGATCACGCCGCCGTAGGCGGAGACCGGGTCGGTCGCGTGGGCGCGCGCGTGCGCCTCGGCGACGTCGGCCCCGACCGCGATGCCGCACGGGTTCGCGTGCTTGATGATCGCGACGGCCGGCTCGTCGTGGTCGTGCGCGGCGCGCCACGCCGCGTCGGCGTCGACGTAGTTGTTGTAGCTCATCGCCTTGCCGTGGAGCTGCGTGGCCTGGGCGAGCCCCGTCGCGCCGTGGCCGTTCGTGTAGAGCGCGGCACGCTGGTGGGGGTTCTCGCCGTACCGGAGCACGTCGGCGCGGTCCCACGTGGCGCCGATCCAGGCCGGGAAGCCCGTGCTCACGGTCTCGCCGTCGGTCTCGACCGCGTCCGTGGGCGCGACGACGTTGCCCATCCAGGACGCGACGGCGACGTCGTACGTCGCCGTGTGCACGAACGCCGCGGCGGCGAGCGCCTTGCGCTGCGCGTAGGTGAAGCCGCCCGCCTGCACGGCCGTGACGACGTCGTCGTAGCGGGCGGGGTCGACGACGACCGCGACGCTCGGGTGGTTCTTCGCCGCGGCGCGGACCATCGACGGGCCGCCGATGTCGATCTGCTCGACGACCTCGTCCGGCCCCGCGCCCGACGCCACGGTCGCGGCGAACGGGTAGAGGTTGACGACGACGAGCTCGAACGGCGCGATGCCGAGCTCGTCGAGCTGCGCGAGGTGGTCGGCCTTGCGCGAGTCCGCGAGGATGCCGGCGTGCACGCGCGGGTGGAGCGTCTTGACGCGGCCCTCGAGGCACTCGGGGAACCCGGTGAGGTCCTCGACCTTCGTCACCGGGACGCCCGCGGCCGCGACCGTCGACGCCGTCGAGCCGGTCGAGACGAGCTCGACGCCCGCGGCGTGCAGCGCCGTGGCGAGCTCGACGAGACCCGTCTTGTCGTAGACGCTCAGGAGCGCGCGACGCACGGGGCGCCGCGCGTCGTCGGTGAGCTGGACGTCGGGGGCGGAGGGCACGTGCGGGGCCGGGTGGGACATGACGAGGGGCTCCTCTGGGTCGCGGTCGCCGCGCCGGCGGAGCCGACGCGAGTGGCAGAACCCAGGCGCCCAGGCGGTCGACGCTCCAGCAGGTAGATCCGGCCGCTCCCCGGTGGTCGTTCCCACCCTCGCCAGTCGCGGCCGTCGTCCAGTCTAGCGGCCCGACGGCGAAGGCCCCGGCTCGGCCGGCACGGCGCCCGGCACGGCACCCGGCATGGCACCCGACGCCGCGAGGGCGGCCGCGTCGTCGGCCCACGTGTCCGGGGTGCCGACCCGCCAGAGGGACCGGACCGTGCTGAGGACCGCGACCGTGACGACGAGCAGCCCGGCGAGCACGGCGAGCGCGGTCCCGAGCCCGAACCGCTCGAGGAGCCCGCTCCCGACGAGCGGGACGAGGGGGCCCGCCGCGAGGCCGGTGAGCCCGAGCACGGACGCGAGCCGGCCCTGGAGCTGCGGCGGGGTGACCGCCGCGGCGTACCCCGACAGGCCCGCGTTCACGGCCGGGACGAGCAGGAGGGCGACAGGCAGCACCGCGAGGTACGCCGCGTACGACTCCAGCACGGCCATGACGACGGACCCTGCGGCGAGCACGCCCAGGGCCGCGACGACGAGCGCCCCCGCGCGGACCCGGGCGACGAGCCGGGGCGCGAGCACCGCGCCGACGAGCACGCCCACGCCGACCGCGAGGTCGACCAGGCCGATGAGGAGCGGCGCGGTGCCCGTGCGCACGAGCTCGAGGTTGATGCCGACCATGAGGCTGCCGAACGCGACGTTGATGACGACGAACAGGCCGAGCAGCGCACGGAACAGCGGCACGGCCCACACGAAGCGCAGGCCCTCGCGCAGCGCCGCGAGGGGCCGGGTCGCGCGCGCCGCCTCGACGTCGCCGTTGAGCGGCTCGCGCACGAGCCACGTGCACACCGCGGTCGCCGCGTGCCCGATCGCGGCCCCGGCGAGCGGGACGGCGTGCGCGACGGCGTAGAGCGCCCCGCCGAGCGGTCCGGCGAGCAGGCTCGCCACCGCGTCCCGCCCCTGGGCGGCCGCGAGCGCCGTCGGGAGCTGCGGCACCGGCACGACCGAGCGGAACGCGCCGCTCGTCGCCGGGTCCACGAGCGCGCCGACGACGGAGGCCCCGAAGAGGACGGCGGCGAGGTGCCACGCGGTGAGCGACCCGGTGCCGGCGGCAACCGCGACGGTCGTCCAGAGCAGGGCCCCGACGGTCGCCGCGCCCACGACGAGGCGGCGTCGGTCCACGCGGTCGGCGACGACGCCCGCGGGCAGCGTGGCCAGGAGCGCGCCCACCTGCCCGACGGCGGCCACCACCCCCGCCTGCACGACGGACCCGGTCAGCCCGTACGCCACGAGCGGGACGGCGAAGAGCGCCACCCCCGCACCGAGCGACTCGGCGGTCAGGCCGGTCATGAGCAGCAGGTACGAGCGGTTGCGCAGGAGCGACGGCGGGTCGGCGGGTGCGGAGCCGGTGGCGACCGGGGTCGCCTCCGGGACCGGGGCGTCCGCGGTCGTGCCCGGGTCGGGGGTCGCGGTGGGCGCGTCCGGCGCCAGACCGACGGCGGCCCTGGACGAGAGCGGGGACGGGCGGTCGGGCGGGGACGTCGGCGGCTGGTTCGTCATACCGACGAACCTATGTGCGCAACGCCAGTTGCGCAATAGTCATTGCGCACTATGTCGTGAGCACTCCCCCGTGCGGGACGCCCGGGCGTTGCTAGCCTCGGCGTGTGCTCGACACCTTCCACGTCCAGGACCCCGCGGCGCTGCGCGCGATCGCGCACCCGCTGCGCCAACGGATCCTCATGGAGCTCGCCGTCCTCGGGCACGCGCGCGCGGCGGACCTCGCCCGGGCCACCGGGGAGCCCGCCAACTCCGTGAGCTTCCACCTCCGCGTCCTCGCCCGGGCGGGCATGATCGTCGAGGCCCCGGAGCACGCCCGGGACCGGCGGGACCGCGTGTGGAAGAACGTCGCGCAGAGCTACGCGGTGGAGCCCGGGACGCCCGACGCGGTGCGCCACGTCGTCCGCCCGGCGCTCGCCTGGGCCGAGGAGACCTTCCGCCGCGGGAGCGTGATGGGCGCGCGCGAGGATCGCATCCTCGCGCTGAGCACGCTCGTCCTCAGCCCCGAGCAGGCGGCGACGATGACGCGTGAGCTCCAGGAGCTCCTGGAGCGCTGGAACACGCGGTCGCTCGACGAGGGGCGCGCGGACCCCGAAGCGCGCCGCGAGACCTACCAGGTCCTCGCCGTGCTCGCCCCGCGCGACCTGCCCTCCGCGGACGACGAACCGTCGCCCCCGCCCGGAGAGGATCCGTCGGGCCGACCGGCCGCGGTGCCCGCTGTCTAGGGCTCCTCTGCCCATGTCGTACCACCATGCGGGAGTGCGACGGGGCCCGGAGCGGCTGTTTCCAACGGGCGCCGTGGTTGATCTGGGTCGGTCACGCCGTCGCCGAACGGCCTTCATCCCCGCGCGCGGCGGCGCTCCCGGTCGATGTGCGACGACAAGCACGCCACGATCCGCCGCGCTGCCATCGTCCTGGTCGCACGAGCCGTGTGGGCTAGGAAGCTGGCGTGCCGATTCGCCTCAGCGTCTGACGGGCTGACGCACGCGAGACACCGATCCGCGACGGAAACTCGGACTCGCCGACTGCGCTCGGGCCGTGCAGGACCTCGTCGAGAGCGTTGACGATGGCGAGCACATCGGCTGCCTCGAGCACGTACTCGTCACGGGCGAGCCACTCCTCCATCGGACCGTTCCACCCGTCCGGTGGAACGCGATACCGGCCTGCCTGAAGGCAGTCGTCGCACGCCCAGGCGTCCTCTGTGGGCAGGCCTAGCCAGGAAGATCGCCTCCGAGACTCCTTCGACAACGGACCCATGCACCAGTCGCAGTAGTCCTGCTCGTCGTCCGTCGTCATGAGGAGAAGGTATCGCTCAGCTCAACGATCATCTGGGGCAGGAAGCGCCCGCTACCCCAACGCGACCCGGCGACCGTCGATGCGCAGGCCCTCGCGCGCGACGCGCCCCACGGTCTCGACGAGCAGGGCGCGCTCGGCCACCTTGATGCGCTCGTGCAGCGACGACTCGTCGTCGCCGTCCTCGACGGGCACCGCGACCTGGGCGACGATCGGGCCGGTGTCGACGCCGTCGTCGACCACGTGGACCGTGCAGCCCGTGACGCGGACGCCGTAGGCGAGCGCGTCGCGCACGCCGTGGGCGCCGGGGAAGGACGGCAGGAGCGCGGGGTGGGTGTTGAGCGTGCGGCCCGCGAAGCGCCCCACGAAGGCGGGGCCGAGGATGCGCATGAACCCGGCGAGGACCACGAGGTCGGGCCGGAACACGTCCACCGCCTGGGCGACGGCCTCGTTCCACGCGCCGCGGTCCTCGAACTCCCCGGGGGCGACGACGACGGCGGCGACGCCCGCCTCGCGGGCGAGGTCCAGACCGCCGGCGTCGGCCTTGTCGGAGACGACGCCGACGACGCGCGCGCCGTACGCGGCGTCGTCGTGCGCGGCGAGGAGCGCCGCGAGGTTGCTGCCCGCCCCGGACACCAGGACGACGACGCGGGCGGCGGAGGTGGACTCGACGGGGTGGCCGGACGGCGTCTGCACGGTGCTCCTGCGGGGCTTCGGGGGTTCGCGGGTCTCGGGGCGCGGTCGCCGCGGCGGGCCGGTGGGACAGCCGTCGGGGCACGCAGCCTCCGATGGGAGAATGTACCGCGAGCCGCCCGACCGACCGAGGAGCTGCCCGTGGGCAACCCGTACGCACCGCCCCGTCCCGACGCGCCGCAGCAGCCTCGACCCGAGCCCGCGCAGCCGGAGGACGGAGCGCGTCCGGACGCGCCGGCACCCGCACCGGGCCCTGCGCCCGCCCCGCTCCCCCCGGCACCCGTGCGCCCGGACCAGCAGGCCGGGCCGGGTCACCGGCGCCCCGCGCCGCCGGAGCCCCCGGAGCCGGACCCGGAGCTCGCCCGGCAGGCGACGCGACGCACCCTGCACTTCGGGCTGCTCCTGCTCGCCGTCATCGTCGTGAGCACCATGCCGTTCCCGTGGCAGGCCGTGAGCCTCGCGCTCGCGCTCGGCGCGATCGTCGTGGGCATCCGGGCGCTGCTCGCCGTCTGGCGGGCCCGCGTGCGGGGTGCGCTGGTCCCGGCCCTCGGGATCGGCGTCGGGCTCTCGGCCATGCTCGCGCTCCAGATGGTCTCGACGCTCGTCACCTGGGACGTCGCGCTCGCGCACCAGCAGTGCCTCGACGGGGCGATCACCGTCTCGGCCGAGAAGCGCTGCGACGTCGAGCGCACGCACGCGCTCGAGGAGAAGTTCGCGCGCTGGATCCCGACCCCCGCCCCCGCGTCCTCCTGACGCGTCGAGGCTCCGTCACCCGTTCGCGACGCAGCTCGCCGACGGTGAGCGCGTGACGGGGCCGGCGACCCCGGCGGGCTGACCGCCGCGGACGACGCCGCGCGGCAGCTCCTGCCCGGTCCACCCCGGCGACCAGGCTGCGCGCCGGTCAGCCGGCGTCGTCGTGGCGCCGGCCCAGGACCTCGAGCCGTGCCCACAGGACGGCGAGCGCGGCGCCGCCGCCGATCTCGGCCGCGGCGAGCGCCCCGACGACGAGCGCGTCCGCGCCCACGACCTCGAGCCGGCCGGGACCCACCGCTCCCCCGGCGAGCCAGCTCACGAGCCCGACGAGCAGACCGGACGCGAGCGCGACGCCCGTCAGCGCGAGGACGACGGCGGACCAGGGGGCGTCGTCGTCGGGGTGGGTGCCCGTCACGTCGCGCAGGCGCCGCCAGACGAACACGCCCGCGACGACGCCGAGCGCGACGACGGCCGCCGGGACCCAGGGGGTGAGGGCGTTCGTCCAGTCGTCGCCGGGCAGCGCCCCGAGGAGCGGGATCGCGGGCAGCGCGCCCGGCTCCGACCCGCCGGGCGCGAACGTGCTGCCCTCGCCCACGGCGAAACCGGGGCCGACGAGCCACGCCCCGGCCCACGCCACGAGGTTCGGCAGCACGGCGAGCTGGCCGAGCGCGAGGACGATCCCTCCGACGGTGCCGGGCACGAGCCCGGCGACGATGTCGCCCGACGTCGCGCGACCCGCGACGAGCCACGCACCCACGACGACGGCGGAGGCGCCGACGAGCAGGCTCGTGCCGAGCAGACCGCCCCGCAGCCCGAGCCGCACCGTCGGCGGCACGACCCGGTCGAGGCGCCGGGCGAGGTCGGCGACGAACGGCGCGTCCGGGCGCGCGAGGATCCCGCCGCCGAGCCCGAGCCCTCCGACGACCGCTCCCCCGACGACGGCGACGCCCAGACCCCAGGGCGGCGTCGAACCGGCGAGCAGCGCGACGCCGAGCGTCGCGAGCGCGTACGTGACGGTGCCGGCGACCCAGGCGGAGGTCGCGGTGTGCGCCGAGCGGCGTGCCGACGCGAAGCAGCAGAAGAGCGCGAGCGCGGTGAGCCCGAGCGGGACGAGGGTGACCGTCGTGCCGCTCGCGACGAGCGGGACGCCGTGACCGAGGAGCCAGAAGCCCGCCGCGACGGTGACCGACTGCCCCCAGCCCGTCCCCTCGGACGCCCCGGTCGAGGACGCCAGGAACGCGACGACGCCCGGGAGCACGACGACGGCGAGCGACAGGGTGAGCGCCTGGAGCGCGGCGAGCACGCCGGACGGTGCACGGCGTACCCCGACGGGTGCGGGTGCCGGGCTGCCTTCCACGGTGCGCGTGCGCGCACCGCGAGTCGTGCTGGTGGTGCTCATGGTGCCCATCGTCGTCGATCGAGAGGTCGGTTCGGGGCATTCGCCCCGGCGCGCCAGACTACCGGCGCCACCGGCTCCGGGGACGACGACGCCCCGCGACCGGCGGACCGGTCGCGGGGCGTCGTACGGGGTGGCTGCGGGCCGTGCTGCCCGACGGAGCCAGGGTCAGGCGAGGACCTCGCGCAGGAGCGCGGCGGTCTCGGACGGCGTCTTGCCGACCTTGACGCCGACGGCCTCCAGGGCCTCCTTCTTCGCCTGGGCGGTGCCCGCGGAGCCGGAGACGATGGCGCCGGCGTGGCCCATCGTCTTGCCCTCGGGGGCCGTGAAGCCCGCGACGTAGCCGACGACCGGCTTCGTGACGTGCTCCTTGATGTACGCCGCGGCGCGCTCCTCGGCGTCCCCACCGATCTCGCCGATCATGACGATCGCCTTGGTCTCGGGGTCGTTCTCGAACGCCTCGAGCGCGTCGATGTGCGTGGTGCCGACGATCGGGTCGCCGCCGATGCCGATGGCGGTCGAGAAGCCGAGGTCCTTGAGCTCGTACATCATCTGGTAGGTCAGCGTGCCCGACTTCGACACGAGACCGACCGGGCCCTTGCCCGTGATGGTGTGCGGGGTGATGCCGGCGAGCGACTCGCCCGGCGTGATGATGCCGGGGCAGTTCGGGCCGATCATGCGCGTGCCCTTGCCCTGCAGGTAGGCCCAGACCTCGGCCGTGTCCTGGACGGGCACGCCCTCGGTGATGACGACGATGAGCGGCATCTCGGCGTCGATCGCCTCGATCGCGGCGTCCTTGGTGAACGCCGGCGGGACGAACAGGACGGACACGTTCGCGCCCGTCTCGGCCATCGCCTCGGCGACGGTGCCGAACACCGGCAGCGTGACGTCGTTGCCCTCGTGGTCCTTGTGGGTGACGGTCGTGCCGGCCTTGCGGGCGTTGACGCCGCCGACGATCTGCGCGCCCGAGTCGAGCATGAGGGCGGTGTGCTTGGCACCCATCCCGCCGGTGATGCCCTGGACGATGATCTTGGAGTCGGAGTTCAGGTAGATCGACATGGTGTTCTCTGTCTCAGCTTTCCGCGTCTACGGGCGATCAGGCGTTGGCCAGCTCGGCCGCCTTGGCGGCACCGCCGTCCATGGTCTCGGCGAGGGTCACGAGCGGGTGGTTCGCCTCGCGCAGGATCGCGCGGCCGAGCTCCACGTTGTTGCCGTCGAGGCGCACGACGAGCGGCTTGGTCGCCTCGTCGCCGAGGATCTCGAGCGCGCCCACGATGCCCTTCGCGACCTCGTCGCACGCGGTGATGCCACCGAAGACGTTGACGAAGACCGACTTGACCTGCGGGTCGTTGAGGATGACGTCGAGACCGTTCGCCATGACCTGCGCGTTCGCGCCGCCGCCGATGTCGAGGAAGTTGGCCGGCTTGACGCCGCCGTGCTCCTCGCCCGCGTACGCGACGACGTCGAGCGTGCTCATGACGAGCCCGGCGCCGTTGCCGATGATGCCGACCTCGCCGTCGAGCTTGACGTAGTTGAGGCCGCTCTCCTTGGCCTTCGCCTCGAGCGGGTCGGTCGACTCCTTGTCCTCCAGCGCCTCGTGGTCCGGGTGCCGGACCTCCGACGCGTTGTCGTCGAGCGTGACCTTGCCGTCGAGCGCGATGATCGAGCCGTCCTCGGTGCGGACGAGCGGGTTCACCTCGACGAGCGTCGCGTCCTCGGCCGTGAACACGGTCCACAGCGAGCGGATGACATCGGCGACCGGCGCCTTGAGCTCCTCGGCGAAGCCCGCGGCGTCGACGATCTCGCGCGCCTTCGCCTCGTCGATGCCCACGATCGGGTCGACGGCGACCTTGGCGAGCGCCTCCGGGCGCTCGACGGCGAGCTGCTCGATCTCCATGCCGCCCTCGACGGAGCACATGGCGAGGTAGTTGCGGTTCGAGCGGTCCAGCAGCACCGAGAAGTAGAACTCCTCGGCGATCTTGGCACCCTGCGCCACCATCACGCGGTGGACGGTGTGGCCCTTGATGTCCATGCCGAGGATCTCGGACGCCTTCTCGGCGGCCTCCTCGGGCGAGTGGGCGAGCTTGACGCCGCCGGCCTTGCCGCGGCCGCCGGTCTTCACCTGGGCCTTGACGACCACGGTGCCCCCGCCGAGCTTCTCGGCTCCCGCGCGGGCCTCCTCGGGCGTCGTCGCGACGACCCCGCCCAGCACGGGCACGCCGTGCTTCTCGAAGATGTCACGCGCCTGGTATTCGAACAGGTCCACCCTGCTGCGTCCTTCCGTCTGATGCGCCGTGTGCGGCATGACCGATGTCTCGACATCAAGACATCCCCGTACAGGGTAGCCCCCGCTCCGGGACGCGCCTATCCGGGGTCGCTGCGGGGCCGCGCGGGCGGGTGTTCCCTTCGTCACCTCTGACGACCTTCGTCAACCACTGTTGACACCGCAGAGGGTGTCAACCTAGATTGACACGTATGGAACCCGTCGACATGGACGCCGCGAGCAGCACCGACCCGGACGTCGGGCTGCGGGCCGTGCGGTCGCTGCGCATGCTGGCCGAGCGCCTGGAGGCGCTCCAGGTCGAGCACGCCCGGTCGCTCGGCTGGTCCTGGCAGGAGATCGCCGACCGGCTCGGCGTCACGCGTCAGGCCGTGCACAAGAAGTACGGCGCGTCCCGCACCACGAGGAGGTCGTGACATGTTCGAACGCTTCGCCGCCGACGCCCGGGAGACCGTGGTCGGCGCCCAGGAGGTCGCGCGGGAACGCGGCGACGACGCGATCGACGGGGTGCACCTGCTCCTGTCGCTCGCCCGGCAGGAGGGCAGCGCAGGGTCGGCCGCGCTCGCCGCGGTCGGCGTGAGCCCCGCGGAGCTCGAGCGCCAGGTCGACGCGGCCGACGGCCGCGACGCCCTCGACGGCCCCGCCCTGGCCGCGCTCGGGATCGACCTGGACCAGGTCCGGGCCCGCACGGACGCCGCGTTCGGCCCCGGCGCGCTCGACCGGGCGGGAGACGACGCGCGGGGCCGCGGGCGACGCCGAGGCCGCTCGCACGTCCCGTTCACCCCGGAGGCGAAGAAGGTGCTCGAGCTCTCGCTGCGCGAGGCGGTGCACGACGCGTCGCGCGTGATCGACTCGGGCCACGTCCTCGCCGCCGTCGCGCGCAGCACGGGCTCGACGGCCCACCGTGCGCTCGACGGCGCGCTCACGGCCGCCGGGTCCGACGACGCCGGGCTGCGCGCCGCGCTCGCGACCCGGCACCGCGCCGCGTCCTGACCGGCACGTGCCGAGGGGCACGTCGAGCCGCGCAGGGCTCGACGTACCCCCGCGGTCACCGCGGACGACGCGCTCAGCGCGGCGGGACCGGCCCGGTGAACGCGTCCAGGTCCCACCCGGCCGCCGTGGCCAGCTCGCGGTACGACCGCTCGAAGAACGCGAGCAGCACGGCGTCGGGGTCGGCGGCGTCGCGCAGCACGCCGCACGGGAGCACCGCCTCGCGCAGGCCGGGGTCCCAGTACCCGGGCGCCAGGTCGAGGCCAGCGGCGCCGGGCGGCTCCGGGTAGGCGTAGGCGTACACCTGGTCGGCGTGCGTCGTCGGGTCCCCCGGCCAGTAGCCGACGGCGACGTTCTCCGCGTTCTCCGCGTAGCGGTAGATGGGCTCGAGGTCGTCCGGCTGCGGGTGCGGCTTCCCGTTGAACAGCGTGAGCCCCAGGTCGAACGCGCCCCAGTAGAAGCGCGGCCCGCTGGACTTGCCGTAGAACCCGGAGCGGAACCGCTCCATGACCGCGACGACGCGCTGCACGGTCGCGAGCCAGGTGCGGGTGAGCTCGCCGTCCCACTCCCCGACCGCGGTGTCCTGCTCGAACGGCACGGGGTCGGGGACCTCGCGCGGGGTCGACCAGACGCGCACGGGGACGTCGAGCCGGTCGAGGCACGCGAGGGTACGGGCGTAGAAGTCGGCCACCGACATCGGCCCCAGCCCGATCGTCTCGGTGCGCCCGTCGGACGTGCGGAACGCGACCCGCTCCCCCACGAGGTCGATCTCGACGTCGAGGGCACGCTCGCCCACCTGCATGACGGGGGTCACGAACCCTCGCGCAGTCACGTGGAACGCGACGTTCCACCAGTGGTTGACGAACGGGGTGAGGTCGAGCACGACCTTGCCGACGACCTGCGTGAACAGGTGCAGCGGCCGGCGCGTCGGCTCCCAGCGGCGCACGTCGAGGTCGGGCCAGGGGGCGGGACGGGCGGCCGACGGCTGGGTCACGGCAGGCTCCTCGGGCTCGGTCGTCCTGCCACGGTAGGACCGGGCGGACTCTCGTGCCCGACGACGGGCTGACGCCCCGCCGCGGAGCCGCGCCTACCGTCGGGGTGTGCCTGACCAGACCGCGCTCCCCCACCGCTCGGACGACCGCTCCGACGCCTCCGCCCTTCGCACGCGCTCCGCGCCGGCCCGCTCGACCGGGGTCCCGGCTCCCGGCGGGCAGCCGTGGGCGAGGGGCGCCGTCGTGCTCGCCGCGAGCGTCGTGCTCGGCGGCCTGACGTCGTACGCCCAGGGCTTCCTGCCCGACGCCGCCGCCCCCTTCGCGAACTCGGCGAGCGGCTGGACCCTGCTCACGGCGCTCCTCGTCGCCTGGGCCGCGCGCGACGCACGGACCCGGACCTGGCACGCCGCCGTGCTGGGCGCGGCGAGCTTCGTGCTGCTCACCCTCGGGTACACGGTCGCCGCCGACCTGCGCGGGTACTTCTACGACCCGACGCTGTTCGGGGTGGTCGGCCTCGTCGTCGGCCCGTTCGTCGGGGTCGCCGCGGCGTGGCTGTGGCGCGCGGGCGTGCGCGCGGCCCTCGGCACGGCCGTGCTCGCGGGCATCGGCCTCGGCGAGTCGGTGTACGGGCTCACGACGGTCGTCGAGACGACGGGCGCCACGTACTGGGTCGTGATCGGGCTCGCGTCGCTGGTGCTGCTCAGCGCGGTGCTCGCCCGGCGCCTGCGCGGCACCGTCCCGGTGACCGTCGCCGCGGGAGGCACCGCCGTCGTCGCCACGGCGTTCGTCCTCGCCTACCGCGCGCTCGGCACGATCGGCTGACGCGGCGGAAGCCAGAGACGCGCGCACGGGCGCTCGACCGGCCGGTCGAGCGCCCGGTGCGTCGGTGCGTGGCGCGTCGGAGCGTGGCGCGTCAGAGCTTGGTGACGGGCGAGTACCGCAGGAGCAGCCGCTTGGTGCCGTCCGCGCCGAAGTCGATCTTCGCGACCGCGTTCGGCCCCGCGCCCTCGAGCGAGACGACCGTCCCGAGCCCGTACGCGTCGTGCGTGACCTTGTCACCGACGGCGAGGTTCGGCACGTCCCCGTCGGCCCGCGGCGTCGCCGACCCGAACTTCGCCCCACCGGACGGCGAGCCGAACGACGATCGCGCCGAGGCGTTCGAGGCGGGATCGTGGCGGGCCTGGCGGGAGGAGCCCGAGGATCGAGGGCTACGAGTGGCGGAACCGGCGCCGGCCCCCTCGGCGCGCGACCCCGACCACGACCCGGAACCCGAGCGAGAACCGGACCACGAGCCGGAACCGGACCCACGGCCCCAGACGGACCCGCCCGCGCGCAGGGTCGCCATCGACGACTCGCGCCGCCGCCAGTCCCACAGCTCCTCGGGGATCTCCTCGAGGAACCGGCTCGGCGGGAACTCGTTCGCCATGCCCCACGCGGAGCGCACCGCGGACCGCGACACGTAGAGCCGCTCGCGCGCGCGGGTGATGCCCACGTAGGCGAGGCGGCGCTCCTCGGCGAGCTCGGCGTCGTCGTGCAGGGACCGCATGTGCGGGAACGTGCCGTCCTCCATGCCGGTGAGGAACACGACGGGGAACTCGAGGCCCTTCGCGGTGTGCAGGGTCATGAGCGTGACGACGCCCGGGTCCTCCTTCTCCTCGCCCTCGCCGTCCTCGTCGTCGCCGTCGTCCGCGGGGATCTGGTCGGCGTCGGCGACGAGCGAGACGCGCTCGAGGAAGTCGGACAGCGTGCCCTCGGGGTCGAGCTCGCTGAACTCCGTCGCGACGGCGTGCAGCTCGGCGAGGTTCTCGACGCGCGTCGCGTCCTGCGGGTCGTCGCTCGCGCGCAGCTCGGCCAGGTAGCCGGTGCGGTCGAGGACGGCGCCGAGGATCTCGGACGGGCTCGCGCCGGAGTCCGCGAGCTCGCGCAGCCCCGTCATGAGCTCCGCGAAGGCCCGCAGCGGGTTGAGCGTGCGGTTCGTCAGGCCGGGGATCTCGTCGATGCGGGCGAGCGCCGCGCCGAACGAGATGCGCTCGCGGTCCGCGAGCGCCGCGACGGCGCCCTCGGCGCGGTCGCCGAGGCCCCGCTTGGGCACGTTGAGGACGCGGCGCAGGTTGACGTCGTCGTCGAGGTTGTCGATCGCGCGCAGGTACGCCACGGCGTCCTTGACCTCACGACGCTCGTAGAAGCGGGTGCCCCCGACGACCTTGTACGGCAGGCCGACGCGGATGAGCACCTCCTCGAGCGCCCGGGACTGCGCGTTCGTGCGGTAGAAGACCGCGACGTCGCCGGGGCGCACGCCCTCGGTGTCGCCGAGGCGGTCGATCTCCTCCGCGACGAACCGCGCCTCCTCGTGCTCGTTGTCGGCGACGTAGCCGATGACCTTCGCGCCCGCGCCCGAGTCCGTCCACAGGCGCTTGGGCTTGCGGTCGGGGTTGCGCGAGATGACGGCGTTGGCGGCCGAGAGGATGTTCTGCGTCGAGCGGTAGTTCTGCTCGAGCAGGATGGTGCGGGCGTCGGGGTAGTCGGCCTCGAACTCGAGGATGTTGCGGATCGTGGCGCCGCGGAACGCGTAGATCGACTGGTCGGCGTCGCCGACGACGGTGAGCTCGGCCGGGTCGAGCGCCGGGACCTGCGCCTCGCCCGTGCCGCTCGTCGCCGCGTCGGTCGCGGCGGAGTCCTCGCCCACGCCCGCGAGCTCGCGCACGAGCACGTACTGCGCGTGGTTGGTGTCCTGGTACTCGTCGACGAGCACGTGGCGGAACCGGCGGCGGTAGTGCTCGGCGACCGCGGGGAACGCCTGGAGCAGGTTGACCGTGGTCATGATGATGTCGTCGAAGTCGAGCGCGCTCGCCGCGACCAGCCGGGCCTGGTAGCGCGTGTAGACGTCGGCGAGCACCTGGTCGAACTCGGGCACGTTCGCGCCGTGCTGGCCGGCCCGCGCCGCGAGGCCGTCGTCCGTCGCATGGGCGCCGGAGTCGCGCGCGTAGGTCTCGGGGTCGATGAGCTCGTTCTTGAGGTCCGAGATCTTGTTGGCGAGCGAACGCGCCGGGTACTTCTTCGGGTCCAGGTCGAGCTCGCGCGTGACGAGGGTGATGAGCCGCTGGGAGTCCGCCGCGTCGTAGATCGAGAAGCTCGACCGCAGGCCGAGCGTCTTCGCCTCGCGCCGCAGGATGCGCACGCACGCCGAGTGGAACGTGGAGACCCACATGTTCCGCGCCGACGGACCGACGAGCGCCTCGACGCGCTCGCGCATCTCGGCCGCGGCCTTGTTGGTGAACGTGATCGCGAGGATCTGCCCGGCGCGCGCCCGGCCCGTGGCGAGCAGGTGCGCGATGCGGTGCGTCAGCACGCGCGTCTTGCCCGACCCGGCGCCCGCGACGATGAGCAGCGGCCCGCCCGCGTGCACGACGGCCTCGCGCTGCTGCGGGTTGAGCCCGTCGAGCAGCGCGTCGGGGTCGAGGTGCGCGTACCGGCCACGGCGCTCGCCCGACGGCGCACCGCCGGTCGTGCCCGGTGCGCCGTCACCGGCAGGCGACCCGGCACCGTCGGGCACGGCCGGGTCGTCGGTCCAGCGCGGGGCGGTCCGCGGGAGGCGGGACTCGCCGCCGTGGTCGACGCGCGGGCCGTCGAACAGCGTGTCGAGGCCGGGCAGCGGGAGGTTCTCGAAGAGCGAAGCCATAGCCCCTCCAGCCTAGGCGCCCGCGCCCACACCCGGCACCGCCCGGCCGACACGTCGCCGAGGGACACGGCGTCGCGCTCCCCGCTGCGCGGGCTCGCTCGAGCAGCTCCTGTCTCCCGAGAAGTCAGGCCCGTCTCCCGGAAGGTCAGGCCCGCCACGCCCCGGACCGTGCTGCGGAGACACCAGGCCGGCGGCGTTCGCCCACCCCGGGTCAGCGGGCGAGACCACCGTCGTCAGGCCTCTCCCGCGCCCCTTCGCGCAGGACGAACTCTCGGGCGACGACGAACTCCGCGAACCAGGTGACCACTCCGAAGGCCAGGGCGGTCCAGGCACCGAGGAAACCCGCTGACACGCACACGAGCCCGCAGCTCGCCCCCAGGAGCGCGACCGAGCGTCCGAGACCCAGCCTCGGCAGACCCGGACCGCGCCCCCTGCGGACGAGGTAGGCGGACGCGCGGAGCCCGCCGGGGATTCCGGCGAAGACGAATCCCGCGACGAACCACGGCCCGTCGAGCACCGCGAAGGTCACCGCGAAGACTGCTGCCATCACGAAGGCGGTCGCCCACCGCACGAACGTGAAGAGAGGGCTGGGCGCAGACGCTGCACTGACGTGGCGCATGGTGTCGGCCATCGAAACACGAGCCTTGTCCATCGGATGCCTCGCCGCCTGCCGTGCTCCGTCGGTGGAGACCCCACCGGCGCTCACCCTATCCGTCACCTGCAGCGCCCTCCCCGCGAGTCGGGAGGAGCCGCGCTCGTGCGCGGCCTCGCCACGACAGGCGCGACCGACGGAGCGTCAGGTGAACGTGAGCCCGATGCCCCACGTCGCGGCGGCGAGCAGCCCGCCGAGGAGCTGGACGAGGATCGTGATGCCGGTCGCCTGCATCGCGACGACCGTCGCGCGCCAGGCGGCGCGCCGGTCGCGGCGGCGCACGAGCTCGGCGAGGAACACGGCGAGCACGAACCCGATGAAGAGGCCGACCACCGGGATGACGAAGAACCCGACGACGCCCGCGATCCCGCCCCACACGAGGGTCGACCACGGGACGTCCGCCCGGCGCATGTGCCGACCCGCGAGGACGTACTGCGACACCTCGGCGGCGACGACGAGCACGGCCGCGACCGCGAAGACGACCCAGGCGGCCGTGCCGCCCGTGACGATCGCCCACACGAGGATCGCCCCGAGCACGAGCACGTTCCCGGGCAGGATCTGCACGACGATCCCGATCAGCCCGACCAGGATCGCCAGCCCGACGAGGACCTCTCCACCGACGCTCACGGGGGAAACCCTCGCACGTCCGGCGCGCTACGCACGCCCCGCGGGCGGGACCAGCCGGGGGTGCGCGACGCCGTCGACCACCCACGAGCGGATCGTCGCGCTGAACAGGTCGGGGTCCTCCGCGCTCCACTGGTGGTGCATGCCGGGCGCCAGGCGGACGACGGCGTCCGGCACCCGGCGGGCAATCGTCCCGAGCGCGGAGCGGGCGGCGCGCAGGTCGCGCGAGCCCGCGACGGCGAGGACGCGCGCGCCCGACGCCTCGAGGCCCGTCGGCCAGCAGCCGCCGTAGACGTCGCGCAGGGTGCGGGCCATGTTCTCGCGGCGGATCGCGAGGCCGGTCCGGACGAAGAGGTCGCGCGCGTCGGCGGGGAGGCGGAAGGCGCGGGCCTGCGCCTCCCAGTACCAGCGCCGGTCCCACACCCGGAGCTGCGCGCGCCCGACGGCCCCGGCGAGCCCGGGCACGCCGTCGACCGCCGCGCCGGACGCGAGGACGGAGCGCACGAGCCCGGGGTGCCGTGCCGCGACCCGGAGGGCGACGATCCCGCCGTACGACAGCCCGACGAGGTGCACGGCCCGGCCCGCGGGCAGAGCCGCGACGAGGGCGGCCACGTCGTCGGCGGTGGCGTCCAGCGACACGACGTCCTCGGCCGCCCGGGACCCGAAGCCGGGCAGGTCCGGTGTCCGGACGTCGAGGTCGGCGAGGTGCTCGACCTGCGGCTCCCACATCCACGACGCGACGTTGCCGCCGTGCAGCAGGACGACGGAGACCTCGTCCGTCCCCGCGCCGTCGGGCGGCGTCGCGGGGTGGCGCCCGACGGCGTCCGGCGTGGTCACGGGAGCACCTCCCGCTCGGTCTCGTCGAGCCACGCGAGCTCGGTCCGGGCGTGCGCGAGACCGTGGCGGAGCGTGGCGAGGCGCAGGGCGAGCCCCCGGGTGCCGCGGACGCGGTCGGCGTCGGGACCGCCGTCGGCCAGGACGGCGGCGACGCGCTCCTGCTCGGCGGTGAGCGCCGCGACCGCCTCCTCCGCCTGCGCGCGGCGGGACGCGAGGAGCTCCGCGACGCCCGCGTCGTCGAGCTGGTCGGCGAAGAACAGCCGCCCGAGGAAGGGCTCGCGCGCGTCCTCCGGCTCGAGCGGCGCGGCGAGCCAGTCGCGGAGCGCCGCGCGGCCCGCGGCGGTGATCGTGTGGACCTTGCGGTCGGGGTAGCTCTCCTGCGGCACGACCTCCACCTCGGCGAGGCCCGCGTCGACGAGGGCCGCGAGCGTGCGGTAGAGCTGCGAGCGGTCGGCGGCCCAGAAGTGGTGCACGGAGGTGTCGAACGCGCGCTTGAGGTCGTAGCCGGTCATGGGCCGGACCGTGAGGAGCCCGAGCACGAGGTATCGAAGGACCATACGACTAGTAGATCATGCACCTAGACGCGGGTCAACGCCTCGGGGACGACGACGGCCCGCCGACGCGGAGCGTCGACGGGCCGGGGGCCGGTGGTGCGGTCAGTTCCAGAACACGGCGACGACGATGTTGACGAGGGTCAGGCCGCCGATGGCGTGCTTGAGGCCCGGCGCCACGGCACCGTCGGAGGCCTTGGCCCCCTGGCGCTTGGCGACGAACGCGAGGACGGCGATGACGAGGGCGACGACCAGCTTGACGCCGATCTTGGCCATGTCCGGGCCGCCGTCACCCCAGACCGACGCCTCGCCGATCCCGACCATGGCGATCCCCGCGACGAGCGCGGTGAGCGCACCGTGGAAGACGCCCTTGTACAGGCCCGGCGAGCGCAGGGACGCGAGGTAGCCACCGAGCACGATGGCCCACCCGATGAAGTGCAGCGCGACGAAGACGTTGTAGAGGAACTCCATGACTCCATGGTATTTGCTGACGACCCTGTCGTGAAAGTTTGCACAAGGTGAGATAGGCCCGGTCGCGCCAGCGCTCGACAAAGCGGACTAGATCGGTCTACTATTCCCGGTTTCCCACCATGCGGACCGGGGCTGTCCACGCGTCCGGACCGCCGCTACTGTTCTCGGCATGACCACGGCAGCCCGCACCCTCCTCGTGACCTCCGGTCACGGGACGTCGGCGTGCGCGCACACGTGTCTCAGCTGTTGTCGCTGAACCGCGCCCGACTCAGCGCGAGCCGTCGCTCGCCTCTCTTCCCGAGAACCCCTGAGAACCGGCGCGCGCCGTCGGTCCTCAGCCACTCGCAGCATCCTCGCTGAGCGCTCGCCGTCGCGCGTCCCCGCCCCCGAACGAGGACACGAGGAACCCCGATGACGCAGGCACCGACTGCGCCCGAGGCCACGGACGGCAGCACTCCTCCCGCCCGTCCGCCGCGGCCCGCCGAGCGCCCGGCCCGGACGCCGGGAGACCGCCCCGCGCGCGCCGCCCGCCCGAACGGGCAGTGGAAGGTCGACGGCACCGAGCCGCTCAACGCGAACGAGAAGTGGAAGCAGGAGGACGGCGGCCTGTCCGTCCGCGAGCGCATCGAGACGGTCTACGCGCGCGACGGCTTCGACTCCATCCCCGGCGACGACCTCCACGGGCGCTTCCGCTGGTGGGGCCTGTACACGCAGCGCAAGCCCGGGATCGACGGCGGCCGGACCGCGACGCTCGAGCCGCACGAGCTCGAGGACCGGTACTTCATGCTCCGGGTCCGCATCGACGGCGGGGCGCTCACGACCGAGCAGCTCCGCGTCGTCGCGGGCATCTCCACGGAGTTCGCCCGCGACAGCGCGGACATCACCGACCGCCAGAACATCCAGCTCCACTGGGTCGAGGTCGAGGACGTCCCCGAGATCTGGCGCCGCCTGGAGTCCGTCGGGCTGCAGACGACCGAGGCGTGCGGCGACGTCCCGCGCGTCGTGCTCGGCAGCCCGGTCGCGGGCATCGCCGCCGACGAGCTCATCGACATCGGCCCGGCCGTCGCGGGGATCACCGAGAAGTACATCGGCGTCCCCGAGCTCGCGAACCTGCCCCGCAAGTTCAAGACGGCGCTCACCGGCCACCCGAGCCAGGACGTCGTCCACGAGATCAACGACGTCGCGTTCGTCGCGCACCGCCACCCCGAGCTGGGCGTCGGGTTCGACCTGTGGGTCGGCGGCGGGCTGTCCGCGAACCCGCGCCTCGGGGAGCGCCTCGGGGCGTTCGTCACCGAGGAGCAGGTGCCCGACGTGTGGCACGGCGTCGTGCAGATCTTCCGCGACTACGGCTACCGCCGGCTGCGCAACAAGGC
This sequence comes from Cellulosimicrobium sp. EB106-03-01-XG111, assembly GCF_058792115.1. Taxonomy (NCBI): domain Bacteria; kingdom Bacillati; phylum Actinomycetota; class Actinomycetes; order Micrococcales; family Promicromonosporaceae; genus Cellulosimicrobium; species Cellulosimicrobium sp. EB106-03-01-XG111. Next base: position 221,264 of record NZ_JBYTEQ010000007.1, on the reverse strand, counting down.
GCGCCTGAAGTTCCTGCTCGCCGACTGGGGGCCGGAGAAGTTCCGGGAGGTGCTCGAGACCGAGTACCTCGGGTACGCGCTGCCCGACGGGCCGCCGGCGCCCAAGCCGTCCGTCCCCGGTGACCACGTCGGGGTGCACAAGCAGAAGGACGGGCTCAACTACGTCGGTGCGGCCCCGTACGTCGGGCGCGTGTCCGGCACGATCCTCGCCAACGTCGCCGACCTGGCGGAGTCCGTCGGGTCGCACCGCGTGCGCCTCACGCCGCACCAGAAGCTCCTGGTGCTCGACGTGCCGGACGAGCAGGTCGAGCACGTCGTGTCGACGCTCCAGGAGAACGGCCTCGACGCCCGGCCGAGCCCGTTCCGGCGCAGCACGATCGCGTGCACCGGCATCGAGTACTGCAAGCTCGCGATCGTCGACACGAAGGACACCGCGACCGCGACGATCGACGAGCTCGAGCAGCGCCTCGGCGACCTGTCCCAGATGAAGCCGCTCTCCCTGCACGTCAACGGCTGCCCCAACTCGTGCGCGCGCATCCAGACGGCGGACATCGGCCTCAAGGGCCAGCTCGTCATGGACGATGACGGTCAGCAGGTCCCCGGCTTCCAGGTCCACCTGGGCGGCGGGCTGGCCTCCGACGACCGCGAGCTCGCGGGGCTGGGCCGGACCGTCCGCGGGCTCAAGGTGACCGCGGACGACCTCACCGACTACGTCGAGCGCGTCGTCCGGCGCTACGAGAGCGACAAGGACGGGTCCGAGACGTTCGCCGAGTGGGCGCACCGCGCGGACGAGGAGGCGCTCCGATGACCGCGGACCTGACCGGCGGGCCCGGTGCACCCGCGAGCACCGACCCGCTCGCGGCGCTGCGCGCCGCGGCCCGTGCCCGGACCGAGCAGCGCGAGAGCGCGAAGGCCGCGCACCACGCGGAGCGCGCTCAGCACGGCAGGGCCAAGCGGTCCCTCGACGAGCTGCGCGAGATCGCGCGCCGCGGCGCCGAGCTGCTGCACGGCGCCGGCACGCCCGGTGTCGAGGGGGCGACCCGCCCGGAGGCGACGGCCGAGGAGGTCATCGCCTGGGCGGCGCGCGAGTTCGGGACCTCCGTCGCGGTCGCGTGCTCCATGGCCGACGCCGTGCTCCCCCACGTCGTGGCGGCGCAGATCCCCTGGGTCGACGTGCTGTTCCTCGACACGGGCTACCACTTCGCCGAGACCGTCGGGACGCGCGACGCCGTCGAGCAGCAGATGGACGTGACGATCGTCGACGTCCGGCCCGAGCTCACGGTCGCCCAGCAGGACGCGGCGCACGGCAAGGACCTGTTCGGCCGCGACCCGGCGCTGTGCTGCCAGCTGCGCAAGGTCGAGCCGCTGCACCGCACGCTCGCGGGCTACGAGGTGTGGGTCACGGGCGTGCGTCGCGACGAGGCGCCGACCCGGACGAGCACCCCGCTCGTGACGTTCGACGAGAAGAACGGGCTCGTGAAGATCAACCCGCTCGCGGCCTGGTCGTTCGACGACCTGCTCGCGTACGCCGCGCGGCACCAGGTGATCCTCAACCCCCTGCTGAACGACGGCTACCCGTCGATCGGCTGCCAGCCGTGCACCCGGCGCGTCGCGCCGGGCGAGGACCCGAGGGCCGGCCGCTGGGCAGGGCTCGACAAGACAGAGTGCGGACTCCACGTATGAGGACGGGCATGACGACCATCGACCTGACGACCGACGCGCCGGGCTCCCCCGGCGCCTCCGCCGACGCGGGCACCGCGCCCGCCGCGGCGCTCCCCGGCGGCCGCCGCCTCGCCCAGCTCGACGCGCTCGAGAGCGAGGGCATCCACATCGTGCGGGAGGTCGTCGCCGAGTTCGAGCGGCCCGTCCTGCTGTTCAGCGGGGGCAAGGACTCCGTGGTGATGCTGCACCTCGCGGTCAAGGCGTTCGCGCCCGGGCCCGTGCCGTTCCCCGTACTGCACGTGGACACGGGGCACAACTTCCCCGAGGTGCTGGCCTACCGCGACGCCACGGCCCAGCGCCTCGGCCTGCGCCTCGAGGTCGCGCGCGTGCAGGACTACATCGACGACGGCAGGCTGCGCGAGCGCGCCGACGGCACGCGCAACCCGCTCCAGACGCAGCCGCTGCTCGACGCCATCTCGGGACACCGGTTCGACGCCGTGTTCGGCGGCGGCCGCCGCGACGAGGAGAAGGCGCGCGCCAAGGAGCGCGTGTTCTCCCTGCGCGACGAGTTCGGCCAGTGGGACCCGCGCAACCAGCGCCCCGAGCTGTGGAACCTCTACAACGGGCGGCACCGCCCGGGCGAGCACGTGCGCGTCTTCCCGCTGTCGAACTGGACCGAGCTCGACGTGTGGCGCTACATCGCGCGCGAGCGCATCGAGCTCCCCGGGCTCTACTACGCCCACGAGCGCGAGGTGTTCGACCGCGACGGGATGCTGCTCGCCGTCGGGCCGTACTCCGCGCCCCGCACGGACGCCGAGGCCGCGTCGCTGCGGACGGAGACCGTGCGCTACCGGACGGTGGGCGACATGTCGTGCACCGGAGCCGTGCGCTCGGACGCGACCGGCGTCGACGACGTCATCGCCGAGGTCGCCGCGACGCGCATCACCGAGCGCGGCGCGACCCGCGCCGACGACCGCCTCTCCGAGGCCGCCATGGAGGACCGCAAGAAGGAGGGGTACTTCTGATGGGCACCCAGACCACCACCGGCACCGCGGACGCGGCGCCCCCGCTCGACGACGCGCGCCGCGGCACGCTGCTGCGCCTCGCGACGGCGGGCTCCGTCGACGACGGCAAGTCCACGCTCGTGGGCCGCCTGCTGTTCGACTCGAAGTCGGTGCTCGCCGACCAGCTCGACGCGGTCGAGCGCGTCTCGCGCGACCGCGGCCTCGAGACCGCGGACCTCGCGCTGCTCACCGACGGCCTGCGTGCCGAGCGCGAGCAGGGAATCACGATCGACGTCGCCTACCGGTACTTCGCGACCGCGCGCCGGTCGTTCATCCTCGCCGACTGCCCCGGGCACGTGCAGTACACGCGCAACACGGTGACCGGGGCGTCGACGGCGGACGTCGTCGTGCTGCTCATCGACGCGCGCAAGGGCCTGCTGGAGCAGACGCGCCGCCACCTCGCGGTCGCGAGCCTGCTGCGCGTGCCGCACGTCGTCGTCGCGGTGAACAAGATCGACCTCGTCGACTACAGCGAGGCGCGCTACGAGGAGCTCGCGGCGGACATCCGCGCGGCCGCGACGTCGCTCGGCGTCGGCGACGTGCACACGATCCCCGTCTCGGCGCTCGTCGGCGACAACGTCGTGGACCGGGCGAGCACGCGCACGCCCTGGTACGACGGCCCGAGCCTGCTCGAGCTGCTCGAGGAGCTCCCGACCGGCGACGATCCGGAGACCGAGGCGTTCCGCTTCCCCGTCCAGGTCGTCATCCGGCCGCAGGCCGCGGCCGACGAGCGCTACCGCGACTACCGCGGGTACGCCGGGCAGGTCGCGTCGGGCGTCGTGACGGTCGGCGACGAGGTCGTGGTGCTGCCGTCCGGGCGCCGCACGACGGTCGTCGGGATCGACACCGCCGACTCCCTCGCGAGCGGCGCGGAGCTCACCGAGGCGTTCGCCCCGCAGTCGGTGACGATCCGCCTCGCCGACGACGTGGACGTCGCGCGCGGCGACCTCCTCGCGTCCGCGGCCGAGGCCCCCGACGTCACGCAGGACGTCGAGGGCACGGTCGCGTGGCTCGGCGACCGTCCGCTCCTGCCCGGCGCGCGCGTGCTGCTCAAGCACACGACCCGCACCGTGCAGGCCGTGGTGCGCGACGTCGTCGGGCGCCTCGACCTGGACACCGCCGAGCTCGAGCCCGCCGAGCGCCTGGAGCTCAACGACATCGGCCGCGTGACGCTGCGGCTCGCGTCGCCCGTCGCGGCGGAGGAGTACGTCGTGGCGCGCCGCACGGGCGCGTTCCTGCTCGTCGACGCCCAGGACGGCGGCACGCTCGCCGCCGGCATGGTCGGCGACGCGCTCGCCGCCGCCCGCCGCCCGGCGGAACGCCCCGGCTCCTACGCGATCTAGACGACACCTAGGCTGGCACCGTGACCGCACCCACCCACGAGACGTACCCCCTCGGCCTGCGTCTCGACGGCCGTCGCGTCGTCGTCGTCGGCGGCGGCCCCGTCGCCGCACGCCGCACGCGGGGCCTCCTCGACGCGGGCGCGGTCGTGACCGTCGTCGCACCGTTCGCGTGCGAGGACCTCGCCGAGCTGCTCGCGGCCCACGGCCCGGGGGGTGCCGGTCACGCGTCCGCGCACGGCCCCGCGGCCGGCCCGGCGCGGGACGCCCGGCTCGCCTGGGTGCGACGCGACTACCTCACGGGCGACCTCGACGGCGCGTGGCTCGTCCACACCGCGACGGGCGACGCCCGCGTCGACGGCGAGGTCGCGGCCGACGCCGAGGCGGACCGCGTCTTCTGCGTCACCGCGGGCGACGCCGAGCGCGCGACCGCGTGGGTCCCGGCCGTCGCGCGCACGCTCGTGCCGGGCGCACCCGGCACCGCGGAGGCCGAGGTCACGGTGGCCGTCAACGCGGGCCGGGACCCCCGGCGCGCCGTACGCGTGCGCGACGCCGTCGCGGCGCTCCTCGAGACGGGCAAGCTCCCGCTGCGACCGGTGCGTCCGGCCCGTCCCGACGCCGGCCCGGGCGTTCCCGTCGCGCAGGCGGGGCCCGGGTCCGAGGCCTCCCCCGCGGGGGCCGTCACCGCGCCGCTCGTGCGGCCCGTGGGCTCCGTGGCGCTCGTCGGCGGAGGGCCGGGCGACGCAGGCCTGATCTCCGTGCGCGGGCGCCGGGCGCTCGCGGAGGCCGACGTCGTCGTGGTCGACCGGCTCGCGCCGCGCGCGCTGCTCGCCGAGCTCGGCGACGACGTCGTGGTCGTGGACGTCGGCAAGACGTCGGGCAACCACCCCGTGCCGCAGGACGAGATCAACCGGATCCTCGTGCACCACGCGCTCGTGGGCCGGCGGGTCGTCCGGCTCAAGGGCGGCGACCCGTACGTCTTCGGGCGCGGCGGGGAGGAGCTCGACGCGTGCCGCGCGCACGGCATCCCGGTGGAGGTCGTCCCGGGCGTGACCAGCGCCGTGTCCGTGCCCGCCGCGGCGGGCATCCCCGTGACGCACCGTGGCCTGTCGCGCGGGTTCACCGTGCTCACGGGGCACGAGGACGCCGGGAAGGTCCCCGCGGCGAGCGACCACACGGTCGTCCTGCTCATGGGCGTCTCGCGCCTCGGGGAGACCGCCGCGGCGCTCGTCGCGCAGGGCAGGCCGCCCGAGACGCCGGTCGCCGTCGTCGAGGACGGCTACGGCCCGCGCCAGCGGACGACGGTCGGGACGCTCGCGACCATCGCCGAGCGGGCCCGCGAGGCCGGCGTCCGCCCCCCGGCCGTGACCGTCGTCGGCGACGTGGTCACCCTCTCCCCCGCCTGGCCGCCCCGTACCCCGCCCGCCCCGCGCTGAGTGCGTGAAACAGTCGCCCTCGGAGCCCTTCGGCGCGACTGTTTCACGCACTCAGCGGTGGGCGGGGCTCAGAGGAGGCGGCGCTGGGCCGCCCAGCGGGTGAGCTCGTGACGGGACGACAGCTGGAGCTTGCGCAGGACCGCGGAGACGTGGGTCTCGACGGTCTTGATCGAGATGAACAGCTCCGACGCGACCTCGCGGTACGTGTACCCGCGCGCGATGAGGCGCATGACCTCCTGCTCGCGCGCGGAGAGGCGGTCGAGCTCGTCGTCGTGCACGGCGACGTCCGCCGCACCCGTGCCGAACGCGTCGAGCACGAAGCCCGCGAGCCGCGGGGAGAACACGGCGTCGCCGCCCGCGACCTGCCCGACGGCGGCCGACAGGTCCGGGCCCGAGATCGCCTTGGTCACGTAGCCCCGCGCCCCGGCGCGGATGACCGCGACGACGTCCTCCGCGGCGTCGGACACGGACAGCGCGAGGAACCGCACGTCGCCGAGCACGTCCGCGCAGCGCTGGATGACCTCCGCACCCCCGCCGCCGTTCCCGCCGGGCAGGTGCACGTCGAGGAGCACGACCGGCGGCCGCAGCTCGTGCACGCGCGCGACCGCCGACTCCACGTCGTCCGCCTCGCCCACGACCGCGACGAGCCCCGGGTCGAGGCTCGCGCGCACCCCGGCTCGGAACATGTGGTGGTCGTCCACGAGCACCACGGGGACGGGCCCGGTGGCGGGCGCGCCGTCCGGCGTCGTGCTGGGGATGGTCGTCACGGGGTCTCCTCGCTCGGTGCGGTGCGCGCCGGGCCGGGGTCCGTCGGCGCCTCCTTCGGCGCGGCTTGCGGCGCGGCCTGCGGCACGCGCAACCGTACCTCGGTGCCCCACCCCGGCCGGCTGATGATCTCGGCCTTGCCCCCGCGGCGCTGCACGCGCCCGAGGATCGACTCGCGCACCCCGAACCGGTCGGGGGCGACGTCGTCCATGTCGAAGCCCTCGCCGCGGTCGCGGACGAACACCTCGACCGCGGCGTCGCTCACCTCGAGGTAGACGGAGTACGGCGGCCCGCCGTGCGCGACGGCGTTGACGAGCGCCTCGCGCGTCGCCTGGAGCAGCGCCGCCGTCTCCTGCGTCGGGGTGCAGTCCCCCACGACGACGACGTCCACGACGACCGGCCCGGGATCGGGCGTGCCGGGCGCCGCGCCGATGGGTTCCGCGCGCCGGCCCACGCGCCCGTCCTCGACCTCCGCGACGAGCCCGCGCAGCTCCGCGGCGAGCGACGTGCCCGGCGACGGGCGGTCGTCGTACAGCCACTCGCGCAGCTCGCGCTCCTGGGCGCGGGCGAGGCGCGCGACCGTGTCGGCGTCGGAGGAGCGGGCGCGGATGAGCGCGAGCGTCTGGAGCACGGAGTCGTGCAGGTGCGCGGCGATGTCGGCCCGCTCGGCCTCGCGCGCCCGGGCGGCCCGCTCGTCGCCGAGCTCGCGCATCAGCCGCAGCCACCACGGGGCGAGGACGATCGCGACGCCCGCGAGCACCGCGACCGCGGCCACGGCGGCCCGGACGACCTGGGTGGGCCGCGCGTCCTGGCCGACGAGCAGCACGATGCCGACGAGCACGAGCACGACGCCGCCCGCGATGCGCAGGACCCCGGCGGGCGTGCGTCCGCCCGCCCGGGTGAGCAGCCGGCCCCGCTCGACGGCGTCGAGCTGGCTCCACGCGAGCGCCGCGCCCGCGAGCGCGATGAGGACCGGGATGACCCAGGAGACCTCGACGTCGACGCCCGTGCGCAGCGCCACGAGCAGCGCGGCGCCGCCCAGCAGGACGACGCCGATCGCGACGTCGCGCACGGGCAGGCGCCGCACGCTCCCCTGGAGACGCGGCGCGAGCCGGGACAGGGAGGCGGGGCGCTGCTCGTCGCGCGCGGCCTGCGGGTCGCCCGGCGGCACGGTGAGCCACCAGAACACGTACAGCGCGACGCCCGCGCCGCCTGCGAGCGCGAGGAGCGCCATGACGAGGCGCACGACCCCCACGCCGACGCCGAGGTGCGCCGCGAGGCCCGCGCACACGCCACCGACCCACCGGCCGCGCTCGGGACGGCGCAGCGGCAGGTCGCGCGGTCGGGCACCGGGCCGGGCTGCTGTCGTCACCCCCCGATCGTCACACGGCGCGGGCGCCCCGAGCGTCCCCGGGCGGGGAAACCAGGGTCGCGCCCCGGACGGTTCAGGGTCGGGTCAGGGTGGCACCCGATACCGGCGGCGCGCCCCGCGCACCAGCATGGTGGTCATGAGCACTCCCGACCTCCCCGGACCCGGCGCCCAGCCCGGGAGCTCCGGCGGCGACACCGAGACGCCCGGCGCGCAGCCGGGCACGGTCCCTCCGGGACCGAGCGGCCCCGACCACGGCGACGGACCGGGCTGGGCCGGCCCCGCCGGTCCGCCCCCGGGCGCACCGGGCACGGCGCCGGGCGAGGCGCCCCGGCGGCCGAGCGGCACCGACGGCTTCTTCGACGCGGTCCGCCGTGTCGGCATCTACCGGTCGGACGACCGCTGGATCGGCGGCGTCGCGTCCGGTGTCGCGGAGCGCTTCGGGATCGACCCGCTCGTCGTGCGCGGCCTGCTGTTCGTGACGTTCTTCCTCTCCGGCGCCGGGCTCGTCCTGTATGGCGCGGCGTGGGCCCTGCTGCCCGAGCGCCGCGACGGTCGCATCCACCTCCAGGAGGCCTTCCGCGGCAACGTCGACGTCGCGCTGCTCGGCGCGGCGGCGTTCGTCGTCGTCGGCTTCTCGTGGGGCGGCGGCTGGTGGTCGTGGTGGGACGCGCTCCACCTGGGCTGGCTGACCGGCCTGTTCTGGGTCGCGGCCTTCGTCACCGTGGCGGTCGTCGCGGTCTCGGCGCTCACGCAGCGCGGCCCCCGCGGCGGCCAGGGCACCCCGCCGCAGGCTCCGCCGTGGCAGGGCGGCCCGGGCTACGGTCCGGGCGGCGCCGGTCCGGCGCAGGGCCCGTACGCCCCGGGTCACGGCCCGACGGCGCCCCCCGGCACCCCCACGAGCGGTGCTCCCTCGGACGCCCCGTGGGGCAGCCCCGGCCCGGCGTACCCGGGCGGCCCGACGACGCCCGGCGCCCCCGGCGGGACGCCCGCGGGCGGCGCGCCGGTCGGGACGCAGGACGACGCGGTCTGGTCGGCGGAGGCGAGCCCGTACGCGGCCGCCGCCCACGGCACGACCGCCCCCCTCCCCCCGTCCACGCACGGTGCTCCGTACACGCCGGGGGCCCCGTACACGCCGGGCGTCACGTCGCCGCTCGGGCACCACGGGGCCGCCGCCCAGGGCCGCGGACCGCAGCCGCCGCGCCCGCCGCAGCCCCCGCGCGCCCCGCGCCCGCCGAAGCCCCCGCGACCGCGCGGCCCGGGTGCCACGACGACCGGCGTCGTCGTCGGGCTGAGCCTCCTGCTCGGGGCGCTGCTCCTGGTGATCGACCGCCAGGGCGAGCTGCCCTGGCCCGTGTTCCTCACGTGGGCCGGCCTCAGCGGGATCCTCGCCGGGCTCGCGATCGTCGTGAGCGGCCTGCGCGGGCGGACGAGCGGCGGCCTCGGCTGGCTCGCGGTGGTCCTGCTCGTCGTCGCGCTCCCCGCCTCGGCGTGGCGCACGACCCCGTTCACCGTGTTCGTCGACGACTCCGTGCGGACCGTCACCGACGGCACGCACCGCATCACCGACCCCGACGTCGCCGAGCAGGGGTTCGGCGTGTCGTTCGGCGACCCGCGCATCGACCTGTCCGACCTGGACCTCTCCGACGCGACCGCCGGCTCGCCCGTCGAGGTCCCCGTCCGGCTCGGCGCGGGCGACGCGACGGTCGTCGTGCCGGACGGCGTCCCTGTCCGCGCCGAGGTGCAGGTGCTCGCGGGCAACGCGCGCTGGCACGTCGACGGCGACCGCCAGGAGATCGGCGGGGTCAGCACGCAACCGGTGACGTTCGACAACGACGAGGTCCAGGCGGGCGACGACCCGCTGCTCGTGCTGCAGGTCGAGGTCGGCGCCGGCCAGGTCACGATCGAGGAGGACTGATGAACGACGAGAACCGCCGCGACGACGAGACGCGGCCGCTCGGGGACGAGCTGTTCGAGCCCGCCCGCACGGAGCACCCGGCGTCCGCGGCGGGCCCGACGGTCCCGCTCCCGGCCGTGTCGTCCGCGGCCGACAGCCGCACGACGACGCCGCTCCCGGCCGCGACGCCGCTCGCCGACGTCGGGGCCACCACGCCGCTGCCCACCGCGCCGTCGGTCGACCCGCTGTCGGTCGACGGACCGTCGGTCGACAAGCGGTCCGGGGACGCCCCGTCTGCCGGTACACCGCCCGTCGGTGCGCCGCCCCTCGGGGCGGCGTCCCACGGCGCGCCCCCGACGACGTCGGGCGCCGGCCCGTCGTCCGCGGCGGGGCAGACCGGTCTCGGCGGGATCGCGGACCCCGGCCCGCTCCCGCGGCGCGGCCCGCGCGTCGCCACGATCGTGTGGGGCTTCGTCATCGTCGCCTTCGCCGTCGTGGTGCTGGCGGCCGCGCTCGGCGCCCGCGTCGACCTCGGGCTCGCGACGATCGTCGTGCTCGCCGCGGCGGGTGTCACGCTCGTCGTCGGGTCGATCGTCTCCGGCGCACGACGCCGTCGGGGCTGAGCCGCACCGGGACCTCCGGGCACGCCGAGGGCCGTGGCACGTCGTGCCACGGCCCTCGGTGTGCCCGAGCGACGCCGCCCCGCACGCTCTCCCCGGTGCGACCCGGTGGGAGCGGGTCCTCGGCGCCCGGACGGGCGGCCGGGACGGTCAGGGGGTCGGCTCGTCGCCCCGCCGCGTCGGGCCGTCGGCCCGGTGCTCGGGCGTGGTCGGCCCGGTGGTCGTCGTCGGGGTGTCGGGCGAGGCCGCGGGTGAGGAGCCCGGCGCGCTCGGCGTGCCCGTGCCGGCGGCACCGGTCGGCTCGACGGGCGTCGCGGTCGTGCCGGGTGCGGCCGCGCGGGCCTCGGCGCCGGGGGTCGAGAGCGCGGACGGGCGGCCGGGGGACGTCGGCTCGGGACGCACGGGAGGCGCCGTCGGCGACGGCTCGACGTGCCCCGGTGACGCGTGCGCAGGCGCGGCGTGCCGGCCGGAGTCCGACAGGTCGCCCGACGACGAGTAGCCGCCCGGGGTCTCGACGGCGACGCTCGGCCCGCCCGCGAGCCGCCGCAGCGCGATGCCGACGAGGATGAACAGGATGCCCAGCCCGATGACGAGGGCGCACACCCCGAACGCCACGACGGAGGTGAACAGCGACGCGCGCAGGAACGAGGCCGTCATGACGGTCTGGCGCGTCGGGTCGTCCTGGTCGAGCTCGGCGTAGGTCTTGCCGTCGCTCGCCTCGAGCGCGTGCTTGTTGATGACCTCCGCCTGCGCGTACGCGGTGAGCGGCCCGTTGACGTGGCGCCCCGCGAGGAACGACGCGTCGTCCGAGACGGTGATCTCCTCGGCGGAGAGCTGGTTCGACACGACGATCCATGTGCCGATGCCCGCGAGGAGAAGGATGATGCCCGCGATGATCGACACGAGGCCGATGCCCCGTGCCCCCTTCGTCGGTGTGACGGTGACGGTGCTCGACATGGCGCGTTCTCCCCTTCGTCAGGACCCACCTGCAACCGCCCGCGCGAGGCGGCCCGCGGGTGCGGGCCGGTCACGTGACGGTCGAACCACCCATACGGGGCCCACGGTAGCGACGGGAGACGCCCACCGCGCGGCGAACGCGCACCTCAGGGCGGGCGCGCACGTCAGGGCAGGCGCGGCGGCGACCGCACGGCCCGCCGAGTTCGGGATGGGAGGATGCCGTCCGTGCGCATCACCCACCTGACCGACTGCTACCTGCCGCTGCTCGGCGGCATCGAGACCCAGGTCGCGCGGCTCGCGCAGCAGCAGGCGGCCGCCGGTCACGACGTCGCGGTCGTCTGCACGACGCCCGCGCGCCCCGGCGCCCACGGCGTGTCGACCGAGCGGGACGGCGACGTCACGGTGCACCGGCTCGCCGCGCGCGTCCCGGGCGGCTACCCCGTGCACCCGCGCGCGCCGCACCACGTGGCGCGGATCGTGCGCGACGAGCGGCCCGACGTCGTGCACCTGCACATGGGCGTGCTGACGCCCTCCACGCAGGCGTCGCTGCGCACGGTCGTGCGCGCCGGGCTGCCCGCGGTCCTCACCGTGCACAGCGTGTGGGGCGGCGCGGAGCGCGCCTTCGCCGGGCTCGACCGCGTGGTCCGCTGGTCCCGCTGGCCCGTGCTGTGGTCGGCCGTGAGCGAGCTGACCGCCGCTCCCCTGCGCCGCATCGTCGGCGACCGGGGCGAGGTCGTGGTGCTGCACAACGGCCTCGACCTCGACGCGTGGCGCGTCCCCCGCACCGAGCGTGCCGACCGCATGGAGGGCGCGGCCGTCCACGTCGTGGCCGCGACGCGGTTCGCCCCGCGCAAGCGCGTGCTGCCGTTCCTGGAGGTCGTGCGCGACGCCGTCGCGCGCCTCCCCGAGGGGGCGCTCCACGTGACGCTCGCCGGGGACGGCCCCGAGCTGCCCGACGCGCGGCGCTTCGTCGCGGAGCACGGGCTGGGGTCGGTCGTGTCGCTCCCGGGGCGCCTCGACGCGACGGGCCTCCAGCGGCTCTACGCGCGCGCCGACGTGTTCGCCGCGCCCGCCGTCGAGGAGGCGTTCGGCATCGCCGCGCTCGAGGGCCAGGCCGCCGGGCTGGCGGTCCTCACCCGCTCGCAGTCGGGCGTCGCGGAGCGCCTCGCCGACGGCGTCGACGCGCTCGTCGCGGACGACGACCCCGGCCTCGCGGACGCGCTCGTGCGGCTCGCGACCGAGGACGGCCTGCTCGACCGGATCATCGCCCACAACCGGGACGTGCCGTCGTCGGCCGGCTGGCCCCGCGTGCTCGCCGACGTGGAGCGGGCATACGAACGGGCCGCGACGATCACCGTGGATCGTCGGGCCCGCCCGTCCCGCTAGGGGGTCACTCCCACTCGATGGTGCCCGGGGGCTTGCTCGTCACATCGAGCACGACGCGGTTGACCTCGGAGACCTCGTTGGTGATGCGCGTCGAGATGACGGACAGCACGTCGTAGGGCAGGCGCGTCCAGTCGGCCGTCATCGCGTCCTCGGACGAGACGGGGCGCAGCACGATCGGGTGGCCGTAGGTGCGGCCGTCACCCTGGACGCCGACCGAGCGGACGTCGGCGAGCAGCACGACCGGGCACTGCCAGATCTCCTGGTCGAGGCCGGCCTTCGTGAGCTCCTCGCGCGCGATCGCGTCGGCGGCGCGCAGCGTCTCGAGGCGGTCCGCCGTGACCTCGCCGACGATGCGGATACCCAGCCCCGGGCCCGGGAACGGCTGCCGCGCGACGATCTCCTCGGGCACGCCGAGCTCGCGGCCGACCGCGCGGACCTCGTCCTTGAACAGCGTGCGCAGCGGCTCGACGAGCGAGAACTGGAGGTCGTCGGGCAGGCCGCCGACGTTGTGGTGGCTCTTGATGTTCGCCGCGCCCTCGCCACCGCCGGACTCGACGACGTCCGGGTAGAGGGTGCCCTGCACGAGGAACTTCACCTCGGCGCCGTCCTCGCCCGCGTCCTCGACGATCTGGCGCGCCGCGTCCTCGAACACGCGGATGAACTCGCGGCCGATGATCTTGCGCTTCGTCTCCGGGTCGCTGTGCCCGGCGAGCGCGGTGAGGAACCGCTCCTTCTCGTCGCGGATCACGAGGTTGACGCCCGTCGCCGCGACGAAGTCGCGCTCGATCTGCTCGACCTCGCCCGCGCGCATCAGCCCGTGGTCGACGTGCACGCACGTGAGCTGGTCGCCCACCGCGCGCTGCACGAGCGCCGCGGCGACGGCGGAGTCCACGCCGCCCGAGAGCGCGCAGATGACGCGCGCGTCGCCCACCTGGGCGCGGATCGCCGCGACCTGGTCCGCGATGACGTTGCCGGGCGTCCAGTCGGGGGCGAGGCCCGCGCCGTCGTACAGGAAGTGCTCCAGCACGGTCTGGCCGTGCGCGGAGTGCTTGACCTCGGGGTGCCACTGCACGCCGTAGAGGCGACGCTCGCGGTCCTCGAACGCGGCGACCGGCGAGCCGGACGACGTCGCGAGGACCTCGAAGCCCTCGGGCGCGCGGTGCACGGCGTCGCCGTGGCTCATCCACGTGGTCTGGTTCTGCGGCGTGCCGTCGAGCAGCACGCCCGCGGCGCACACCTCGACCTCGGTGCCGCCGTACTCGCGCAGGCCCGTCTGGGCGACCTCGCCGCCGAGCGCCTTCGCCATGGCCTGGAAGCCGTAGCAGATGCCCATGACGGGCACGCCGGCCTCGAACAGCGCCGGGTCGACGAACGGGGCACCCGTCGCGTACACGGACGAGGGACCGCCCGAGAGGATGATCGCGGCCGGGTCCTTGGCGAGCATCTGCTCGACCGTGAACGTGTGCGGCACGATCTCGGAGTAGACGTTGGCCTCGCGCACGCGGCGCGCGATGAGCTGCGCGTACTGGGCGCCGAAGTCGACGACGAGCACGGGCCGCGGGGTCGAGGCCACCTCGGCGGTGGTGGGGGTGTCGGGAGCGGTGGCGGGTGACGTCACCCGTCCAGGATAGTCGCCGTGCGGCGAGGCTCGTCCCGCGTCTCAGGCGTCGGCGCGCGCGACGGCGCGCTCCAGGACCCGCTCGCGCAGGGCGCGGGCGGCGGCCTCCGGGTCGCTCGCCCCGGTGATCGCGCGCACCACCACGATCCGGGTCGCGCCCGCGTCGAGGACCGCGTCGAGCCGGTCCGCGTCGATGCCGCCGATCGCGAACCAGGGCGTCGCGGGCCGGGTCGCCGCGACGTCCCGCAGCAGGTCGAGGCCGACGGCGGCCCGTCCCGGCTTCGTCGGGGTCGCCCACAACGGGCCCACGCAGAAGTAGTCCACCGCCGGGTCGGCCTCCGCCGCGGCCGCCTGCGCGGCCGAGTGCGTGGACCGGCCGAGCACGGGCCCCGCGCCCAGCAGCGCCCGGACCGCCGGCACCGGCAGGTCGCGCTGACCCATGTGCACGACCGGTGTGCCCGTGACCGACGCCACGTCCGCCCGGTCGTTCACGGCCCACAGCGCGCCGTGCTCCGTCGCGACCCGCGCGACGACCTCCTGGAGCTCGAGCTCGCGCGCGACGTCGAGCGTCTTGTCGCGCAGCTGCACGACGTCCACCCCGCCCGCGAGCGCCGCCCGCAGGAAGTCCTCGAGGTCGCCGCGCTCCTCGCGCGCGTCCGTGCAGAGGTACAGGCGGGCGTCGGCGAGCCGGGCGCGTGCGGCGTCCGCCGCCGACGGGGCGAGGGCGGCCGGGGTGGTGGAGGTCTCGGAGCTCACCCGCGGGAGCCTAGCCCCGGCGCGTCCGCCGCAGGAGGTACTGTGGCCGACAGCACGGGAGCCCCGCACGGGGCTGAGAGGGCGTCGCCGCCGACCGTCGAACCTGATCTGGGTCATGCCAGCGAAGGGAGCGCACATGAGCCTGTCCGTCCGCCCGTCCGCGGGTGGCTCCGCCGTGCCCGGCGAGGCACGCGACGTCGTCGTCGTCGGGGGCGGGATCGTCGGCCTCGCCGTCGCGTGGCGTGCGGCGAGCGCGGGCATGACCGTCACGGTGCTCGACCCGGCGCCGGGCGCGGGCGCGACCCACGCCGCCGCGGGGATGCTCGCACCGGTGACCGAGGCCGACTTCGGGGAGGAGGCCGCCCTGCGGCTCCACCTCGCGGCCGCCGCGGCGTGGCCCGCGTTCGCCGCGGACCTGCACGCGGCGACGGGGGCGGACGTCGGGCTACGGACCGCCGGGACGCTCACCCTCGCCTACGACGCGGACGACCTCGCGCTGCTCCGTCGCGTCCTCGCCCTGCACGCGGTGCACGGTCTCGCGTCGCAGGAGCTCACCGTCGCCGACGCGCGCCGCCGCGAGCCCTACCTCGGGCCGCGCGTCGCCGGGGCCGCGTGGGCGCCCGCGGACCACGCGGTCGACCCGCGGGCGACGCACGCCGCGCTGCTCGCGGCGCTCGGCCGACGCGACGCCCCAGGCGCGGGCTCGGCCACGGGGGCGCGCGTCGTCCGCGCGGCCGCGACCCGGCTCGCGCTCGACCCGGCCGGGCGCGTCGTCGGCGTGCACGACGACGCGGGCCGGCTCCACCGCGCGGGTGCGGTCGTCGTCGCGGCGGGCTGGCAGTCGGGCGCCCTGCTGGTGGGCGTGCCGGGCGTCGTCGTGCCCACCCGCCCGGTGAAGGGACAGACGCTGCGGCTCGACGCGGGCCCGGACCTCGCGCTGGAGCACGTCGTGCGCGGGCTCGTACAGGGCCGGCCGGTGTACGTCGTGCCGCGCGACGCCGAGCCGGAGGGGCCGCGCGCCGGGCACCGGGAGGTCGTCGTCGGGGCGACCACCGAGGAGAACCCCGACGACCGCCGCGCCACCGCCGGCGGCGTCTTCGCGCTCCTGCGGGACGCGCGTGCCCTCCTGCCGGGGATCGACGAGGCCGCGCTGGTCGAGGTGACGCCGCGGGCCCGCCCGGCGACCCCGGACAACCTCCCGCTCGTCGGGCCCACGGACGTCCCGGGGCTGCACCTCGCGACGGGCCACGGCCGCAACGGCATCCTGCTCGCCCCGCTCACGGCCGACGCCGTCGTCTTCGGGCTCGGCGGCCTCCCCGAGCCCGGCTCGACCGAGCCGGGCGGGACCGCCCCCGGGGACGACGTCGCGACCGCCCTCGCGACCGCCCGCACCGACCGCTTCGTCCGCACCGCCACGACACCGAGGTGAGACCCGTGACCGCACCCGCATCCTCCGCGCTCGTCAACGGCGAGCCGTACCCGCTCGACGGCGACGTCGACCTGGAGCGGCTCGTCGCCGCGCTCGTCCCCGCCTACGTCGCCGACGGCACGCCGCAGGGCGTCGCGGTCGCCGTCGGGGACGCCGTCGTGCCGCGCGGCGCCTGGGCGACGACCGTCGTCGCCCCCGGGGATCGCATCGAGATCGTCACCGCCGTCCAGGGCGGCTGAGGAGGACCCATGACCACGACCGACCTCTCCCCCGCCACCGCGAGCGGCCCGGCCGGTGCCGACGACCCGTTCGTCGTCGCCGGCACCCCGATCGGGTCCCGCCTCGTCATGGGCACCGGCGGGGCCGCGAACCTGCTCACGCTCGAGGACGCGCTCGTCGCGTCGGGCACCGCCCTGACCACCGTCGCGATGCGGCGGGGGGGGGGGGGGGGGGGGGGGGGGGGGGGGGG
>NZ_JBYTEQ010000007.1:107996-204489 GCF_058792115.1 Cellulosimicrobium sp. EB106-03-01-XG111 | reverse complement strand
AACCCCCCCCCCCCCCCCCCCCCCCCCCCCCCCCCCCCCCCCCCCCCCCCCCCCCGAGCCCCGACGCGGGGATCTGGGCGCTGCTCGCCCGCCTCGGCATCCGCGCGCTGCCCAACACCGCCGGGTGCTTCTCCGTGCGCGAGGCCGTGCTCACCGCGCACCTCGCGCGCGAGGCGTGCGGCACCGAGTGGGTCAAGCTCGAGGTGATCGCCGACGACGTGACCCTCCTGCCCGACCCGGTCGGCCTCGTCGAGGCGGCCGACCAGCTCGTCCGCGACGGGTTCGTCGTGCTGCCGTACACGAACGACGACCCGATCCTCGCGCGCCGGCTGGAGGACGTCGGCTGCGCGGCCGTCATGCCCCTGGGGGCGCCCATCGGCACCGGGCTCGGCATCCTCAACCCGCGCAACATCGAGGCGATCGCCGCCGCGGCCCGGGTGCCCGTGATCCTCGACGCGGGGATCGGCACGGCGTCCGACGCCGCGCTCGCCATGGAGCTCGGCTGCGACGGCGTGCTCCTCGCGACGGCCGTCACGCGCGCCGCCGACCCGGTCCGCATGGCCCGCGCGATGCGCCTCGCCGTCGAGTCGGGCCGGCTCGCCGCGGGCGCCGGGCGCATCCCCCGCCGCGAGGGCGCCCTCGCGAGCTCGTCCCCCCAGGGCCGCCTCGACCTGGCCCTCTGACTCCGTCGACCAGGCCGTCCCGGCGGCCCGAGCAGGCCGTCCCGGCTCGTCCGCCGACCAGGACGCGCCACGACCACCTGGTCGACGTGCAGGGGGGCGCAGGCTAGAGGGCCGGGGGCTCCAGGGCGGCGAGGAGGGCCGGGACGCCGCCGACCACGGAGCGCGCGTCGAGGCCCGCGGCGCGGGCGAGGTCGGCGACGCGAGCCGACCGGCCGCCGACCGCGCACACCACGAGCACCGGGCGGTCGGCCGGCAGGTCCGCGAGCACCGCGGCGGCGCCGGGGTCCTGCGTGCCGCCGAGGAACACGCCGCTCGGGACGAGCGTCGACCCCGGGAGCGGGCGGACCTGCGCCTCCCAGTCCTCGCGGACGTCGAGCACGTACGGCGCGTCGTCGCCGTGCAGGAGGGCGGCCGCGTCGCGCGCGGACACGTCGCGCGGCGCCGCCTCCGACGCATCGGTCGGCGCCACCTCGGCACCGGAGGCCACCACGGCCGACGCCGGAGGCCGGAGGCCGCAGAACGCGGCGTAGGCGTCGTCCCCCGGCAGGAGCGCGACGACGGGCTCGCGCGTCGGGTCGGCGCGCACGGTGAGCTGGCGCCAGGAGAGGTCGAGCGCGTCGTAGACGGCGAGGCGGCCCAGCAACGTCGTGCCGGCGCCGGTGACGAGCTTGATCGCCTCGGTCGCCATCACGGAGCCGACGGTCCCGCACATCGCGCCGAGCACGCCGCCGGTCGCGCAGTCGGGCGCCGCGCCCGGGGGCGGCGGGACGGGGAACACGTCGCGGTACGTGACCCCGCGCGGAGCCTGCTCTCCCAGCCCCGCGGGGTCGGGACCCGCCGCGGCCGGGTGCGCGGCGTCGTCGGGCACGGCGAACCGGGGCGCGGCCCAGAAGACGCTGACCTGCCCCTGGAAGCGGTAGATCGAGCCCCAGACCACAGGGAGGCCGAGGACCTCGGCCGCGTCGGAGACGAGGTAGCGGGTCGGGAAGTTGTCGGCGCCGTCGAGCACGACGTCGTAGCCGCGCAGCACGTCGAGCGCGTTGACCGCGTCGAGCCGCAGCGCGTGCTCGACCACGTGCACGTGCGGGTTGACGTCCGCGATGCTCTCGCGCGCGGAGTCGACCTTGCGGCGCCCTACGTCGGACCCGCCGTGGATGACCTGGCGCTGGAGGTTGGACGTGTCGACCGCGTCGTCGTCGACGATGCCGATCGTGCCGACGCCCGCGGCGGCGAGGTAGAGCAGCGCGGGGCTGCCGAGGCCGCCCGCGCCGACGACGAGCACGCGCGCGGCCGCGAGCCGGCGCTGGCCCTCGGTGCCGACGCCCGGCAGCGCGAGGTGGCGCGCGTACCGCTCGAGCTCCGGCGTCGAGAGCTCGGGACCGGGCGCGACGAGGGGCGCGAGCGGCGTCGTCATGCCGCGTACTGCTCCTCCAGCGCGACGAGCTTCGCGTCGGCCTCGGCGTGCACCTTCTTCTCGAGGATGAACGACATGACCGGGACGACGCCGGCGAACACCATCGTCGCGAGGCGACCCCAGCCCCAGCGCATCTTGGTCCACAGGTCGAGCACCGTGACGAGGTACACGACGTAGATCCAGCCGTGCGCGAAGGGGATCCAGGACACGTACCGCATGATCCCGTCGACGTCGACGAACTGGCCCACGCCGTACTTGACGATCATCTCGACGCACAGGATGAGCAGCATCACGCCGGTGATGATCGCGAGGACCCGGTAGCGCGCGAGCGCGCCGCGCGCCTTGCGGATCGCGGTGCGCGCCGCCTCCGTGCTGGGGGCCGCCGCGTCGGCGGGGGCGACGACGGGCGCGTCGGTCGGGGTGGCCGGGTCCTGCGTGGTCATGGGAGAGGTCCTCGTTCCGGGCGAGACGGCCGCGGCGGTCTCCGCCGCGTGCGGTGGCGTGACGCAGTCGCCGCGTTAAACCGTCGCCGCGTGTCGGACGCCGAACCTAGGGTAGAACACCGTGCGACCCCTCCCTCTCCCCGACCCGGGGACCCCGGACCTGCGCGGCCCGTCCCGCTACCTCCTCTGGATCGCCCGGCGCCAGTGGACGGTGCTCACGGTGTCCGTGCTGCTCGGCCTCGTGAACTTCGCGTGCCAGGCGTTCCAGCCGTACATGCTCGGCCGCGCGCTCGACGAGGGGCTCACCGCCGGCTTCGGCGCGGAGCTGTGGCGCTGGGCGGGCCTCCTGCTCGCGCTGGGCCTCGGCATCGTCGTCACGGGCGTGACGCAGCACCGGTTCGACATCGCGAACTGGCTGCGCTCGGCGCTCACGACGTCGCAGCTCGTGGGCGACGTCACGGCCCGCTCGGGCGACGCGATCACCGAGGAGCTCCCGACGGGCGAGGTCGTGTCCACCGTCGCGAGCGACGCGATGCGCGTGGGCCAGCTCTTCTCGATGATGGGCCAGTTCCTCGGCGCGCTCGGCGCGTACGTGGTCGTGGCGGTCATCATGCTCTCGACGTCGCTCCAGCTCGGGCTCGTCGTCGTGCTGGGCCTGCCGGTCGTGGCCGCGGTGCTCGCGCTGCTCGTCAAGCCGCTGCAGCAGCGCCAGGCCGCGCAGCGCGAGGCGCAGGGTCGCCTGACGACGCTCGGCGCGGACACGGTCTCGGGCCTGCGGATCCTGCGCGGCATCGGCGGCGAGGGCGTGTTCGTGGGCCGCTACGCGCGGCAGTCGCAGAAGGTCCGCGAGGCCGGCGTGAAGGTCGCGCACACGCAGGCCACGCTCGACGCGCTCCAGGTGCTGCTCCCCGGCCTGCTCGTCGTGCTCGTCGTCTACCTCGGCGCGACGGCGGCCCTGCGCGGCGAGATCACGCCCGGGCAGCTCGTCGCGTTCTACGGGTACGCGGCGTTCCTCGGCTGGCCGCTCCAGGTCGCGACGCAGATGCTCAACATCGCGACGCGCGCCCACGTCGCCGCGCGCAAGATCGTGCGCGTCCTCGCGGTCGAGCCGGCCGCGGGCGCGACCCCGGCCACCGCGCCCATGCCGCCCGAGGGCAGCCCCCTGGTCGACGAGACGAGCGGCCTGGTGCTCGAGCCGGGACGCGTCGTCGCGCTCGTCTCGGCGGACCCGGACGCGTCGGCGGCCGTCGCGACCCGGCTGGGCCGGTTCGACGACGCCGCGGAGGCGGCCACGCCCGTGCGGCTCGGCGGGACGCCGCTCGCCGCGCTCGACAAGCACGCGCTGCGGCGCCGCGTCGTCGTCGCCGAGGCGACGCCGCAGCTCTTCTCGGGTGCGCTGCGCGACGAGCTCGACGCGCGCGGCACCGCGACGGAGGCCGAGGTGCTCGCCGCGGTGAGCACGGCCGACGCGCACGACGTGCTCGACTCCGTGCCCGACGGCCTCGCGGGCGAGCTGCCCGAGAAGGGGCGGTCGCTCTCGGGCGGCCAGCGCCAGCGCGTCGCGCTCGCCCGGGCGCTCCTCACGGACCCGGAGATCCTCGTCCTCGTCGAGCCGACGAGCGCCGTCGACGCGCACACCGAGGCGCGGATCGCCGCGAGCCTCGCGCAGGCCCGTCGCGGGCGCACGACCCTCGTCGTCACGGCGTCGCCGCTCGTGCTCGAGCACGTCGACGAGGTGCTGCTCCTCGAGGACGGCCGGGTCACGGCGCGCGGCACGCACCGCGACCTCGTCGACCGCGCCCACTCCCCCGCGACCGCGCCGGACGACGACGCGGCCCGGTACCTGCGCGTCGTCGGACGCTCGCTCGACGACACCCCCGCCCTCGCCCGCACCGCACCCGAAGGAGGCCAGGCATGAGGCTCCCCGTCGCCGACGGCCCCGCCGTCCGCGCCGCCGCCGGACGCCTGTTCGCCCGGCACCGCGGCACGTTCGTGCTCATCGCCGTCCTCCACACGCTCGCCGCGGTCGCGGGCCTCGTGGGGCCGTGGCTCCTCGGCCGGCTCGTCGACGCCGTCACCGAGGGCACCACCTCCTCGTACGTGACGACCGTCGTCGCCGTGGGCGCGGGCGCGGTCCTCGCGCAGGCCGTCCTGCGCCGCTACGCGCAGCGCCTGTCCATGGTCTTCGGCGAGACCGTGTTCGCCGAGCTGCGCGAGGACCTCGTCGAGACGGTGACGTCGCTGCCGCTGTCCACGGTGGAGCGCGCGGGCACGGGCGACCTCGTCGCGCGCACGACGAACGACGTCGACCGCATCCAGCACGCCGTGCGCTTCGGCGTGCCCCAGCTGCTCGTCGCCGTCGTCACGCTCGTGCTCACGGCCGTCGCGGCCGTCGTGGTCGCGCCCCTCGTCGCGCTCGCGCTGTTCGTGGGCGTGCCGCTGCTCGTCGTCGTCTCGCGGTGGTACCTCAAGCGCGCGTCGGCCGGGTACCAGCGCGAGGCCGCCGCCTACGCGACGCTCAACGGCACCATCACCGAGAGCGTCGAGGGCGCGCGCACGGTCGACGCGCTCTCGCTCACCGAGCGCCGCCAGGCGCGCGTGCGCGCCGACCTCACCGAGGCGTTCGAGGCGGAGCGGTACACCCTGGGGCTGCGCACCGTGCTGTTCCCGGGCATCGACCTGGCCATCGCGATCGCGCCCGTCGCGGCGCTCGTCTGGGGCGCGTGGCTGCTCTCGCAGGGCCAGACGACGCTCGGCGCCGTGGCCACGGTGACCACGTACGCGTTCCAGCTCGCCGGGCCGGTGTGGAACCTCATCTTCTGGCTCGACGAGATCCAGGTGGCCGCGGCGTCGTACGCGCGCATCGTCGGCGTCGCTCAGGTGCCCGGCGACCGCACCCCGACGGGCGACGTGCCCGACGGCGACCGCCTCGTCGCGCGCGACGTCGAGTACGCCTACCGCGAGGGCCACCCCGTGCTGCACGGCGTCTCGCTCGACCTCGAGCCGGGCGAGCGGCTCGCCGTCGTCGGGCCGTCGGGCGCGGGCAAGTCGACGCTCGGCCGCATGCTCGCGGGCATCCACCCTCCGACGGCGGGGTCCGTCCGCTCCGGCGGCGTGCGGCTCGTCGACCTGCCGCTCGAGGACCTGCGGCGCGAGGTCGCGCTCGTCACCCAGGAGCACCACGTGTTCGTCGGCACGCTCGCGGACAACCTGCGCCTCGCGAAGGTCGACGCGAGCGAGGCGGAGCTGCTCGACGCGCTCGACGCCGTCGACGCGCGCGGGTGGGCCGAGTCGCTGCCCGAGGGCCTCACGACGACCGTGGGGTCGGGCGGGCACGTCCTCACCCCGGCGCAGGCGCAGCAGCTCGCGCTCGCGCGCCTCGTGCTGCTCGACCCGCACACGCTCGTGCTCGACGAGGCGACGTCCCTGCTCGACCCGCGCGCGGCCCGCCACCTCGAGCGCTCGCTCGACGCCGTGCTCGCCGGCCGCACGGTCGTCGCGATCGCGCACCGCCTGCACACCGCGCACGACGCCGACCGCGTCGCCGTGGTCGACGGCGGCCGGATCAGCGAGATCGGCTCGCACGACGAGCTCGTGGCCGCGGGCGGCGACTACGCGCGGCTCTGGTACTCCTGGCAGCAGGAGTAGCGCCGGACGGTGCCAAGATGGTGCTGATGCCTGACACCACGAGCGCCACCCCGCACGACCTCCCGACCCTCCCGAGCCCCTGGCGGGCACGGGTCCCCGGCTACGCCGACATCGACGCCCTCGTCCGGCTGCGACGCCTGGACGAGCTCCAGGGGACGGGGTCGACGCACGTCGACCCCGCCGGGATCGAGTCCGAGGTCGCGGGGCTGGCCTCCTGGACGCGGCGCCAGCTCGTCGCCGTCGGGCCCGACGACGTCCCCCGCGCCTGGGTGACCGTGCACGACCGCGCCGCCGGGCGGGCAACCGTCTGGGGCTACTTCGACCGCGACGTGCCCGAGGTCGACTCGATCGCCGACGCGTTCTACCGCTGGGCGGAGCGCACGGCGGTCGCGATGGCGCGCCTGCGCGGGGTGACGGCGACGCGCCTCGACGAGAGCCCGTTCGCCGACGACACGCGGCAGGCGCAGTGGCTGACGCGCGCCGGGTACGCGCGACGGCGCAGCTGGCTGCACATGACCCGCCCCGTCGTCCCGGACGAGGCCGCGCTCGCACCGCGCCCCGGGGTCACGGTCCGGCCGGTCGAGCGGCACGAGAACGGGATGCCCGTCGCGACCGACCTCCAGGTCGTGCACCAGATGCTGGAGACGTCCTTCCAGGACCACTTCAACTCCTACCGCGAGAGCTTCTCGGAGTTCGTGCAGCGGCTCCGCGAGGACCCGGGCCACAGCTGGGACCACTGGTGGCTCGCGTACGTGGAGACCGACGACGGCCGCCGCGTGCCCGCGGGCACCGTGGTGTGCTCGTCGATCGCCGCGGGCGAGAGCGGCGCGCGGGGCACCTACGTCGAGTACATCGGGGTGACGCGGGCCGCCCGCGGCCGCGGCGTGGCGAAGTCGCTCCTCGCGACGGTGATCGCGGACGCCGCCCGGGGCGGTCGTGACCGCGTGGCGCTCGAGGTCGACGCCGACTCCCCCACGAAGGCCGACCAGCTCTACCGCTCGCTCGGCTGGGAGACGGACTACGTCACCGAGTCGTGGTTCAAGGACCTCGACCTCGACGCCTGACCGCACGCTGCGCCTGTTCCCGGGGCCCGTCGCGGGGCCGGACGCGCCGGTGCCCGGCCGTCGCGGACGACGACCGGGCACCGGGTGACGCATCGGGCGACCCGACGGAGTCAGGCGACCCGACGGGACGAGCGCGTCAGAAGCACGAGACGTGGATCGCCACCGACGCGTCGGTCGACGTCGCGTAGGCGGTGCCCTGGCCGTCGTAGTCGTACATCGTGACCGCCGCGCCGGCGCTGTTGCGCGCGCTGTTGGTGGTCCCGTTGACCCGGAGCGACACGTTCGTCGGCGCGCTCGCCGTGATCTTCGCGTCGCGCGTGCCGCAGTTGTACGGCGTGGTCCTGCTCGCCGCGCTCGCGCTCGCCGCCGGCGCGAGGACCAGACCGATCGTGACCGCTGCCACCGCGAACGGTGCAAGACGCTTCTTCATGGAGTACCCCCGTGTCTCTCCGACCGCCGGGCGACGTCGACCGGCGGGCCGCCCCGACGCTCTGTCCGGGCGGGATAAGACTGCGGCCCGTACATATGCCCGGCAAGCGCTGTGTCACGTGATGAGACGGGGTACCTGTCCGCCCCCGGCCCAGTGCCGAGACACGCGGTCCCGGCCGCGCCTCACGGGGCCGGTCGAGGTCCGGTCGCGTCGGCGTCGGCCGGGCCGGGGAGGCCGGCGATCCCGGCGTCCTCCCCCCGGGTGCGGCGCTTGCCGCCCGCCGCCTCGTCGCGCACGAGCCGGACCCACAGCAGCACGGCGAACCCGCCGAACACCCACCACTGGAGCGCGTAGAACAGGTTCTGCAGGTTGAGCCCCGTGCCGCCCTCGATGGTGGGGCGCGGCAGCTGGGCGGGGCCGCCGTCGGCCGCCGACGGCTGCGCCGGGTCCGAGGACAGCAGGACGAGGTAGCCCGAGTACATCGGCCCGCCCCACTGGTTGACGAGCTCGCCCGTCGAGATCGCGTCGGTCCGACCGGGGG
Source organism: Cellulosimicrobium sp. EB106-03-01-XG111 (assembly GCF_058792115.1). Taxonomy (NCBI): domain Bacteria; kingdom Bacillati; phylum Actinomycetota; class Actinomycetes; order Micrococcales; family Promicromonosporaceae; genus Cellulosimicrobium; species Cellulosimicrobium sp. EB106-03-01-XG111. The sequence goes on along the minus strand of NZ_JBYTEQ010000007.1, from coordinate 196,266 downwards.
CGGAGCCGCCCTGCCCGGCCGCCTCGGACGCCTGGAGGTAGCCGGTGAGGCGCACGACGCCGTCCGGAGGGCCGAGCGCGGCGCTCTCCTCGGGCGACTCGACCCAGCCCCGCACGACGGGCAGGACCGGGGCGCCCGAGAGGTCGGCCCACGACGCGCCCTGGGTGCCGTCGTCGGTCACGCGGAGCGGGGTGAGCACGAGGTAGCCGACGCGGCCGTCGAGCGCGCGCCCCTCGACGAGGAGCTGCCCAGCCGCGTCGTACTCGCCCTCGACCCAGGCCTGGCGGCCCACGAGCTCGCCGGGGAACGTGGACTGCGGCGGGAGCAGCACGCCGACGCCCTCGGGTCCGGCGGCCTCGAGCTCGGCGGCCTCGTGCTGCGCCGCGAGCTCGGCGCGCTGCTGGGCGCGGTCGAGCTGCCAGACGCCGAGCCGCGCGCACACCGCCGCGGCGACGAGGAGGAGCACGAGCAGCCCGACGACCCGGGGCTGGCGGGCGACCGCCCAGAACGAGCGGGGCGCGGTGGGCTCGGGCACGACCCCACGGTATCCGGGGCGCGGGCGAGTCCCCGCATCCGTCCCGCCTCCCGGGCGAACGTCACACGCCGCCCACGGACCTCCGCCGCCGGGGACAACGTCCTCGACCGTGGTTCCCGTCCGCGGGACCTTGGACCTTTTGTGCCGTCGTGGGCGCAGGTCACACCGCCGGGCGCCAGGGCGGATAGTGCAGGCCCCCGGTCGATGGGGTTGTATGAAGCCGTAGTCGTTCACGGACCCTTCCCCCGCAGGAGCGTGAGATGAGCACGACCACCGTCACCGAGTCCACCGCCTGGCAACCCGCCGAGATCGCACCGCTCGACGACGACACCCTGCGTCGCGTCGACGCCTGGTGGCGCGCGGCGAACTACCTCTCCGTCGGCCAGATCTACCTCCTGGACAACCCGCTGCTGCGCACGCCGCTGGACCGCGACGACGTCAAGCCGCGCCTGCTGGGTCACTGGGGCACCACGCCGGGCCTCAACTTCCTCTACGCGCACCTCAACCGCGCGATCGCGCAGCGCCGCCAGTCGACGATCTACGTCGCCGGTCCCGGCCACGGCGGCCCGGGCCTCGTCGCGAACGCGTACCTCGAGGGGACGTACTCCGAGACCTACTCGGACGTCACCCAGGACACCGAGGGCCTGCGCCGGCTGTTCCGCCAGTTCTCCTTCCCGGGTGGCATCCCGAGCCACGTCGCGCCGGAGACGCCGGGGTCGATCCACGAGGGCGGTGAGCTGGGCTACGCGCTCTCCCACGCGTACGGCGCCGCGTTCGACAACCCCGACCTCCTCGTCGCCGCGGTCGTCGGCGACGGCGAGGCGGAGACGGGCCCGCTCGCGACGAGCTGGCACTCGAACAAGTTCGTCAACGCGCGCAACGACGGCGTCGTGCTGCCGATCCTGCACCTGAACGGCTACAAGATCGCCAACCCGACGGTGCTCGCGCGCATCAGCGACGACGAGCTGCGCGACCTCATGATCGGCTACGGCCACACGCCCTACTTCTTCACGGGCGGGTTCGACGGCGAGGACCACTTCGAGGTGCACCGCCGCTTCGCGCACCTCCTCGACGAGGTGCTCAACCACATCGCGCAGATCAAGGCCGACGCCGCGGCGGGGAACGACGAGCGGCCCGCGTGGCCGATGATCGTGTTCCGCACGCCGAAGGGCTGGACGTGCCCGCCCGTCATCGACGGCAAGAAGACCGAGGACTCGTGGCGCGCGCACCAGGTGCCGCTCGCGAGCGCCCGGGACACCCCGGAGCACCTCGAGGTGCTGCGCGGCTGGCTCGAGTCGTACCGGGCCGACGAGCTCTTCGACGAGGACGGCCGCCTGGTCGACGACGTCGCGGCGCTCGCCCCCGAGGGCACGCTCCGGATGAGCGACAACCCGCACGCGAACGGCGGGCTCCTGCTCAAGGACCTGCGGCTGCCGGACTTCCGCGACTACGCCGTGGACGTGAAGGCGCCGGGCAGCTCCATCGCCGAGTCGACGCGCGTCCTCGGGCAGTGGCTCACCGACGTCGTGCGGAAGAACCCGGACAACTTCCGGATCTTCGGCCCCGACGAGACGGCGTCGAACCGCCTCCAGGCCGTGTACGAGGTCACGGACAAGCAGTGGAACGCCGACTTCTTCGGGCCCGACGTCGACGAGCACCTCGCGCGCGCCGGCCGCGTCATGGAGATGCTCTCGGAGCACCAGTGCCAGGGCTGGCTGGAGGGCTACCTGCTCACCGGGCGGCACGGCCTGTTCACGAGCTACGAGGCCTTCATCCACATCGTCGACTCGATGTTCAACCAGCACGCGAAGTGGCTCAAGGTCACGAACCACATCCCGTGGCGGCGGCCGGTCGCGAGCCTCAACTACCTGCTGTCGAGCCACGTGTGGCGCCAGGACCACAACGGCTTCAGCCACCAGGACCCGGGCTTCATCGACCACGTCGTGAACAAGAAGGCCGAGATCGTCCGCGTCTACCTGCCGCCGGACGCGAACACGCTGCTCTCGACCTACGACCACTGCCTGCGCTCGCGCCAGTACGTGAACGTCGTCGTCGCGGGCAAGCAGCCGGCGCCGCAGTTCCTGTCGATGGACCAGGCGGTCGCGCACTGCACGCGCGGCCTCGGCATCTGGGAGTGGGCCGGCACGGAGGTCGAGGGCGAGGACCCGGACGTCGTGCTCGGCTCGGCGGGCGACGTGCCCACGCTCGAGGTGCTCGCCGCGGCGGACATCCTGCGTCGGCGCATCCCCGACCTCAAGGTCCGGGTCGTGAACGTCGTCGACCTCATGCGGCTGCAGGACGAGAAGGAGCACCCGCACGGCCTGTCGGACAAGGACTTCGACACGCTCTTCACGACGGACAGGCCCGTCATCTTCAACTACCACGGCTACCCGTGGCTGATCCACCGCCTCACGTACCGCCGCACGAACCACCCGAACATCCACGTGCGCGGGTACAAGGAGGAGGGCACCACCACCACCCCGTTCGACATGGCCATGCTCAACGACATCGACCGCTACCACCTGGTGATCGACGTCATCGACCGTGTGCCGTCCCTGCGCTCGACCTACGCGGGTCTGCGCCAGGAGATGGTCGACGCGCGGCTGGCGGCCCGCCAGTACACCCGCGAGCACGGGGAGGACATCCCCGAGGTGCGCGACTGGGTGTGGCCGGACGTCGGCGAGACGGCGACCGAGGAGGGTGGCCCGCAGTACAACGGCGCGAGCGCCGCCGTGCAGGACACCGGAGGAGACAACGAGTGAGCGACACCGCTCGCAGCATCTACATCACCTCGCCCGAGGGCGAGACGGGCAAGTCCACGATCGCGCTGGGGGTCCTCGACCTGCTGGTCCGCAAGGTCCAGCGGGTCGGGGTCTTCCGGCCGGTCACCCGGGCCGCCGGCCCGGACGTGCAGGACTACGTGCTCGAGCTCCTGCTCGCGCACGACGGCGTCGACACGACCGCCGAGCAGGCGATCGGCGTCACGTACGAGGACGTCCATGCCGACCAGGAGGCCGCGCTCTCGCGGATCGTGGCCCGCTACCACGAGGTCGCGAGCCAGTGCGACTTCGTGGTCGTCGTGGGCACCGACTACACCGACGTCGCCGGGCCGACCGAGCTGTCGTTCAACGCGCGCGTCGCGGCGAACCTCGGCGCGCCGGTCCTCCTCGTGGTCTCCGGCAAGGGCCGCACGCCCGACGCCGTGGGGAACCTCATCGAGGTGAGCGTCGCCGAGCTGCGCTCGCAGCACGCGCAGCCCATCGGCGTCGTCGCGAACCGCGTGCAGCCCGACGACCTCGACGCGGTGCGCGCGCTCCTCGGGTCGCTCGGCCCGGACGGCGAGCCGCTCGCGGGCGGGACGGCGTTGGGCCCGACGGCGGAGCCCGCCCCGGGCGCGCGGCTGCCGGGCTGGGCGGTGCCCGAGGACCCGTTCCTCGACGCCCCGACCGTGCGGATCCTCATGGAGGCGGTGGGCGGGACGCTCGCGTTCGGCGAGGAGGAGCTCCTCGCGCGCGAGGCGACCGACCTGCTCGTCGGCGCGATGTCGTTCGAGCACCTGCTCGACCGGCTCACCGACGGCGCCGTCGTCATCACGCCCGGCGACCGGGTGGACATCCTCATCGGGCTGCTCGCCGCCCACTCGGCGTCGGGCTTCCCGTCGCTCGCGGGCGTCATCCTCAACGGCGGGTTCTTCCCGCCCGAGTCGACGGCGCGCCTCGTCGCGGACCTCGACCCGAGCCTGCCGGTCATCCGCACCGACCTCGGGACGTTCCGCTCGGCGAGCGCCGCCGCGAGCGCCCGGGGCCGTGTGACCAAGGAGTCGCAGCGCAAGGTCGACACGGCGCTCGCCCTGTTCGAGCAGAGCGTCGACGGCGCGGCGCTCCTCGCGGGGCTCGACGTGCCCCGCCCCGAGGTCGTCACGCCGCTCATGTTCGAGTACGAGCTGCTGTCCCGCGCCCGCGCTGACCGCAAGCACGTCGTGCTGCCCGAGGGCGACGACGACCGCATCCTGCGCGCGGCGTCCACGCTGCTCGGCCGCCAGGTCGCGGAGCTGACGATCCTCGGCGAGGAGCAGAAGGTCCGTGCCCGCGCGGCGGAGCTCGGCCTCGACATCGACGCCGCGCACGTCGTCAGCCCGCACGACCCGGAGCTCGTGGAGCGGTTCGCCGCGGAGTACCAGCGGCTGCGCGCGCACAAGGGCATGACGCTCGAGGAGGCGCGCGAGCGCGTCCAGGACGTCTCGTACTTCGGCACGATGATGGTCCACCTCGGCCTCGCGGACGGCATGGTGTCGGGCGCGAAGCACACGACGGCGCACACCATCAAGCCGTCGTTCGAGATCATCAAGACCCAGCCGGGCGTGTCCGTCGTCTCGTCCGTGTTCCTCATGTGCCTGCAGGACCGCGTGCTCGTCTACGGCGACTGCGCGGTCATCCCCGACCCGACGGCCGAGCAGCTCGCGGACATCGCGATCTCCTCGGCGGCGACGGCGCAGCAGTTCGGCGTCGACCAGCGGGTCGCGATGCTGTCGTACTCGACCGGCGAGTCCGGCTCGGGGGCCGACGTGGACAAGGTGCGCCGGGGCACGGCGCTCGTGCGCGAACGGCGCCCCGACCTGTTCGTCGAGGGCCCGATCCAGTACGACGCGGCCGTGGACGCGTCCGTCGCGGCGTCGAAGATGCCGGGCTCGGACGTCGCGGGGCGCGCGACCGTGTTCATCTTCCCGGACCTCAACACGGGCAACAACACCTACAAGGCCGTGCAGCGCTCGGCGGGCGCCGTCGCGGTCGGCCCGGTCCTCCAGGGCCTCAACAAGCCGGTGAACGACCTCTCGCGCGGCGCGCTCGTGCAGGACATCGTCAACACCGTCGCGATCACCGCGATCCAGGCGCAGGCCCCGGCCGACGCCGTCGACCCCACCTCTGACTCCCAGGGAGCCACGTCATGACGATCCTGCCCGAGGGCGAGCGCCCCAACCCCTACAGCGCGTACGGCGCGCACGGGTCCGTGCTCGTCATGAACTCGGGGTCGTCCTCGCTCAAGTACCAGCTCGTCAACCCCGTCGGCGGCGAGGCGATCGCCGCGGGCACGATCGAGCGCATCGGCGAGGAGTCCGGGATCATCAAGCACCGGTTCGCCGGGAACACGACGACGCGCGAGGAGCCCGTCGCGGACCACGGGCACGCGCTGCGCATCGCGCTGGGGATGTTCGACGAGGTCGGCCCGACGCTCTCGGACGCCGACGTGTACGCGGTGGGGCACCGCGTCGTGCAGGGCGGCTCGCTGTTCGCGGACCCGGTCCTCGTCGACGACGGCGTGCTCGAGCGGATCCGCTCGCTGTCCCCGCTCGCGCCGCTGCACAACCCGGCGAACGTCAAGGGCATCGAGGTCGCGCGGTCGCTGCTCGGCGACGTGCCGCACGTGGCGGTGTTCGACACGGCGTTCTTCCAGCGGCTGCCGGCGCACGTGGCGACGTACGCCCTGGACGCCGAGGTCGCCGAGAAGTACGCGATCCGCCGCTACGGCGCCCACGGCACGAGCCACCAGTACGTCTCCGGGAAGGTCGCGCGCGTCCTCGGGCGCCGGATCGAGGGTCTCAACACGATCGTCCTGCACCTCGGCAACGGCGCCTCGGCGTCGGCCGTGAAGGGCGGCGTGCCGGTCGAGACCTCGATGGGCCTCACCCCGCTCGAGGGCCTCGTCATGGGCACGCGGACCGGCGACATCGACCCGGCGGTCGTGTTCCACCTCGCGCGCAACGCGGGCATGAGCATCGACGAGATCGACGACCTGTTCAACAAGCGCTCGGGCGTCAAGGGCCTGTCCGGCGTGAACGACTTCCGCGAGCTGCACCGGCTCATGGAGGCCGGTCACGAGGGTGCCCGCCTCGCGTTCGACGTGTACATCCACCGGCTGCGCAAGTACGTCGGCGCGTACGCCGCCGTCCTCGGCCGCGTGGACGTCGTCGCCTTCACCGCGGGCGTCGGCGAGCACGACGCCGAGGTGCGCGCCGCCGTCGTCGAGGGCCTCGAGCCGCTCGGCCTCGCCGTCGACCCGGACCGCAACGCCGTTGACTCCGGCGAGCCGCGCGTCATCTCGCCGGACTGGACGAGCACGCTCGTCATGGTGGTCCCGACGATGGAGGAGCTCGCCATCGCCCGCCAGTCGGTCGAGGTCGTCGAGGCGGCGTCGCGCGCCGGCTGAGCCTCGCCGCCCGGACCTTGCCGGGTGAGCCCCGCCGGGCTCGGCCCGTTCCCCGACCGGTGAGCCGACGCCCGCGCGTCGGCTCGCCGGTCGGTGGCATGCTCGGGCGGTGACCGTTCTCATCGACCCGCCCGCGTGGCCCGCGCACGGGACGCTGTTCAGCCATCTCGTGTCCGACGCGTCGCTCGCGGAGCTGCACGCGTTCGCGGCGTCGATCGGCGTGAGCCCGCGGGCGTTCGACCTCGACCACTACGACGTCGCCGCCGAGCGGTACGACGTCGCGGTCGCCGCGGGCGCGGTGCCGGTCGGGGGTCGTGAGCTCGCCCGGCGCCTCGGCGCCTCCGGCCTGCGCGTGCCCGGCCGGGCGCGGCGCGCGGCGAAGGCCGACGCGCTCCTCGCGCGCTGGGACGCGCTCCTCCCGGGCGCACGCGACGTCGGGGTCGAGCTCGTCGAGCGCTGGCACGAGCCGCACCGCGTCTACCACGGGCCCGAGCACCTCGTGCACGCGCTCGACTCGCTCGCGCTCCTGGAGGGGCGCCCGCCCGGCGTGCCCGACGCCGCGCGCTCGCCCGCCCGCGCGGGCGCCGCCGCGTGGTCGATCGGCGCGGCGGGCACGGGCGCGTCGGGTGCGGCGTCGGCCACGGGCGCGACGCCCGGGGTGACGCAGCTCGCGCTGTGGTTCCACGACGCCGTGCACGACGGCGAGGCGGGCAGCGACGAGGAGCGGTCGGCCGAGCTCGCGGACGCCCGGCTGGCGAGCCACCTCGGTGCTCGCGAGGTCGACGAGGTCGTGCGGCTCGTGCTCGTGACGACCGACCACGCCCCGGCCCCGGGCGACGGGCCCGGGGCGCTCGTCTCGGACGCCGACCTCGCCGTCCTCGGGTCCGCGCCGGACCGGTACGCCCGCTACGCCCGCCAGGTGCGCGCCGAGTACGCCCACGTGCCCGACGACGCCTTCCGGGCCGGGCGGGCCGCCGTCCTGCGCGGACTGCTCGCCGGCGGTGCGCTGTTCCGCACCCCGCAGGGCGCGACTCTCTGGGAGGACCGCGCCCGAGCCAACCTCACCGCCGAGCTCACGACCCTCTCCTCCCCCGCCTGACCCTCTCTCCGTCCCCTCCGCCTCCACCTCCACCCGCCGAACAGGCGGTCCTGGTTCGTCCCGGACGGCGGACGGACCAGGATCGCCTGCTCGGCCAGCCAGGAGCGCCTGGTCGACGCGGCGGCGACGTTAGGGTCGGGACGTGACCGACGATCCGGCGTCGCCTTCGGCCGCCGCACCCTCATGCCGAGCGGCCGGCCCAGGAGCCGTGCCGACAGGCGTTCCCGGAGCCTGGGCGCACCAGGCCGTAGCTCCGCTGGCACCGTCCTCCTCCGCTCCGTCGGCAGCGTCGTCGTCCGGCTGGACCTCGATGGGTCGTCCGCGCCGGTCCCGACGGCGGCGCCTCACCCTCGGGACGGGCGCGGGGCTCGTGGTGCTCGTGCTGGCGCCGTTCGTCGTCGTGCAGGCGGTCGGGCGCGCGCACGTCGCCGACGCGGCGCACGTGCCGGAGAGCGACGCGATCGTCGTGCCGGGGGCGGGCCTGCGGCCGGACGGGACCCCGTCCACGTACCTGCGCCGTCGGCTCGACGCGGCGGCGGAGCTCTACGGCCGGGGCGTCGCGCCCGTCGTGCTCGTGAGCGGCGACGCGCACGACGACTACGACGAGCCCGGCTCGATGCGCGCGTGGCTGCTCGGCCGCGGCGTGCCCGACGACGCGATCCTGCTCGACCGCGGGGGCTTCGACACCCACGCGACGTGCACGCGCGCGGCGTCGGAGTTCGGCGTCGGCACGGCGGTGGTCGTCACGCAGGGGTACCACCTGCCGCGCACGCTGTTCTCGTGCCGCGTCGCCGGTCTCGACGCCGTGGGGGTCGGCGTCAGCGCGGCGAGCGTCGAGCCGTGGAGGGCCGCGCTCTACCGCGCCCGCGAGATCCCCGCGGCGACGAAGGCCGTGCTCGACGCCGTGCGCCGCTGAGCCAGGCTCCGTCAGGGCAGCCGCAGGCGGCGCATGACGTCGAGCGCCGACGTGAGGACCTTGCTCGGCAGCTCCCCGCCGAGCTGGTACAGCGTGTCGAGCGTGAGGCCCTGGTTCGCGCCGCGCTGCACGGAGATCGTCTGCGCCTCGGTGAGCGCCTCGATCCCCTCGCGCCCGTGGCGGCGCCCGAGGCCGGACGCCTTGAACCCGCCCATCGGCGCACCGACGGAGCCCCACGTCGCGGAGTAGCCGTCGTTGACGTTGACGGTCCCGGCCTCGACGCGCGCCGCGATCCGACGACCGCGGGCCGCGTCGCGCGTCCACACGCTCGCGTTGAGCCCGTACTCGGTGTCGTTCATGACCTCGACGGCCTCGTCGTCGCTCGCGACCCGGCGCACGGAGACGACCGGGCCGAACGTCTCCTCGCGCGCGCACGCCGCGTCGTCGGGCACGTCGTCGAGGACGGTGGGCGCGTAGAACCACGGGCCGATGTCCGCCCGGTGCACACCGCCCGCGAGGACGCGCGCGCCGCGCGCGATGGCGTCCTCGACGTGGGCGACCACGCGGTCGAGCTGCGCCTGCGACGTGAGCGACCCCATGTCGGCGGAGTAGTCGAGCCCCGCGCCGAGGCGCATCTCGCGGACGAGCGGCACGAACTCGTCGAGGAAGGCGTCCGCGACGTCCTCGTGCAGCACGAGCCGCTCGATCGACACGCAGAGCTGGCCGGAGTTGGAGAAGCACGCGCGCACGGCACCGCGCGCGGCGGCGCGCACGTCGGCGTCGGCCGCGACGTACAGCGGGTTCTTGCCGCCGAGCTCGAGCGTCGCGCCGATGAGGCGCTCCCCCGCGCGCGCGGCGACCTTGCGGCCGGTGGCGGTCGAGCCGGTGAACGCGATGTGGTCCACGTGGTCGGTCACCGCGGCGCCGACCTCTCCCCCGCCCGCGACGACGAGGAACAGGTCCGCGGGCAGTCCCGCCTCCTCGAGCAGCTCCGCGCCCCACAGCGCGGTGAGCGTCGTCTGCGGGTCCGGCTTGAGCACGACGGCGTTCCCCGCCACGAGCGCGGGCACGGCCTCGGCGAGCGCGAGCGTCAGCGGGTAGTTCCACGGCGCGATGACGCCGACGACGCCCACGGGGCGACGGTGCACGCGCGTGCCGGTGAGCACGGGCAGCATCCCCGGCGCCCGCCGGTCGGCGAGGTAGCGCGGGCCGCGCTGGGCGTAGTGACGCGTGAGGATCGCGACGTCCGCGATCTCCTCGAACGCGCTGCGCCGCGACTTGCCGGACTCCATCTGGATGAGGTCGAGGCCGTCCGACTGGCGCGCGAGCACGAGCTCGCCGAACCGCCGCAGCACGGCCGCGCGCTCGCGCACGGAGCGGGCGGCCCAGGCCGGCTGCGCCGCCCGGGCGCGCGCCACGGCACGGGCGACGTCCTCGACGGACGACACGGGGACCGCGGCGAGCGGCGCTCCCGTGGAGGGCAGGACGGAGCGGTGCATGCCCGCCTCGTTGCTCGTGACGACGCGCTGCGCGAGGGGGGCCACGACCTCCGGCTCGAGGACGTAGGTCGCGGCCGGGTTCTCGGGGTCGATCAGACCGTCCAGCGCGGCGCCGTCGCCGCGCCCGGAGCCGGGTGTGCCGGATGAGCTCGTCATGGGGACAGGCTACGTCGTGGCGCCGACAGCGCGTCGACGGGCTGCTCCCACGTGGTGAGCACGGGCCGGAAGCCCTGCCGCGCCCAGAAGGGCGCGGACAGCGGGTTGAGCACGCCGTGGTGCAGCACGACGACGGCGCCCAGCCCGGCCTGCTCGTGCACGCGCGCGAGCGCCGCGTCGACGAGCGCCCCGCCGACGCCGGTGCCGCGCGCGCTGCCCGTCACGTGCAGCAGGACGAGGTAGGCGACCGGCCCTGCCGTGACCGTCCCGGCCACGGCCCCGGAGCGCTCCGACGGCTCGACCGCGACGACGCCCACGACCTCGCCCGCCCGGTCGCCCGGCACCCGGCGGCGTGCCACGAGCACCGTGGTGCGCGGGTTCTCGACGGCGGCCGCGACCTGGGCGGCGAGCTGCTCGGCGGCGAGGGGCCGGACGCGGGCCGCGCCCATGAGCTCGTCGTACGCGAGCTCGGCGCGCTGGTGCTCGACGACGGCGGCCACGTCGTCCGGGCCGGCGTCGGCCAGCACGATCCCGGGGAGGTCGTCGCGGGGCCGGACCGAGGAGGCGCCGCGGCGCGCGGCGAGGTGGACGGTCGGGCGCAGGCCGCTCGCCGCGAGCGCGCCCACGGCCTCGATGTCGCGGCTCGGCCACAGGAGCGCCAGGCCGTGGTCGCGGGGCGCGGGGCCCCGCTCGGGCAGCCCGTCGCCCTCCGGTGCGCTACCTGGGTCGCCCCGGACGCGCGCCGTCCAGGCCGCCACGAGCGCGCGGACCGCGCCGCCCACGTCCGGTCCCGCTGCGCGCGCCCGCAGCCGGTGCTCGCGCAGCGCGCGGAACCCCGCCGCCGCGGAGCCGGGTCCGACGTCCCCCACGCCCAGGAGCCCCGCGGCGCGAGAGCCGTCCGGGAGCCGCACGGCGAGGAGACGCTCGTCGTCCGTCCTGGCGCCGAGGGCGGGGACCGCGACGAGCGCGTCGAGCGCGGCGACGCGGGCGCGGTGCTCGGTCTCGAGGGCGGCGAGGTCGTCGTCGTCCGGCCGCCACGCGGCGGGGTTCATCGTCCGGCGTCGCGGGCGTCCGGGGCGCCGAGCGGGCGGCCGAGCACGACGCACTCCTGGTCCGCGTACCCCAGCCGCTCGTAGAAGCCGCGCGCCGCGTCGTTCGTGGCGCGCACCATGAGGCGCACGACCCGCGCGCCCTGGGCGGCGAGCCACGCCTCCGCCGCGACGACCGTCGCACGGCCCGCCCCGCGGCCCTGGAGGCGCGGGTCGACCGCCACGTAGTAGAGCCAGCCCCGGTGCCCGTCCACGCCGGCCATCGCCGTCGCGACGAGCTCCCCGGCCGCGACCCCGGGCTCCCCCGGGGCGCCGTCCGTGGCCACCGCGGGCAGGTCGCGCGTCGCGCGGCCCACGAGGACGGTCGAGGTCTCGCCCAGACGGGCGTCGGCGAGGTCGCGGTAGGGGTCGTTCCACGGCCGGGTGAGGCCGCAGGTGCGCCACAGCGCGACGACCGCCTCGACGTCGGCGTCCTCGACCTCCGTGAAGGACACGTCGGTGGAGGCCACCTCCGTGGAGGCCCCGTCCACGACGTCCGTCTCCGGGCGGCCCGCACCCTCGGCGGGCACGGCTCCGCCGCCCGGCACGCCGTCGCCGGCGTGCGTCAGGCGCGGACCGTCGGCGATGCGTCCGGCCACGACGCGGGTCAGCGGGGCTGGTACGGGGAGACGACGACCTCGACGCGCTGGAACTCCTTGAGGTCCGAGTAGCCGGTCGTCGCCATGGCCCGGCGGAGCGCGCCGACGAGGTTGAGCGTGCCGTCGGCCTGGCGGCCCGGCCCGAAGAGGATCTCCTCGAGCGTGCCGGCCGTGCCGACGCGCACGCGCTCGCCGCGCGGGAGCTGGGCGTGGTGGGCCTCCGAGCCCCAGTGCCAGCCCTTGCCCGGCGCCTCCTCGGCCCGCGCGAGCGCCGCGCCGAGCATGACCGCGTCGGCGCCGCACGCGACCGCCTTGACGAGGTCGCCCGAGCGGCCGACGCCGCCGTCCGCGATGACGTGCACGTAGCGGCCGCCCGACTCGTCGAGGTAGTCGCGCCGTGCCGCCGCGACGTCCGCGACCGCGGTCGCCATGGGCGCGTGGATGCCGAGCGAGACCCGCGTGGTGTGGGCCGCGCCGCCGCCGAAGCCGACGAGGACGCCCGCGGCGCCCGTGCGCATGAGGTGCAGCGCCGCGGTGTACGTGGACGCGCCGCCCACGACGACCGGGACGTCGAGCTCGTAGATGAAGCGCTTGAGGTTGAGCGGCTCGGCGACGCCGGAGACGTGCTCGGCGGAGACCGTCGTGCCGCGGATGACGAACAGGTCGACGCCCGCGTCGACCACCGTCTGGTAGTGCTCCTGCGTGCGCTGCGGCGACAGCGCCGCGGCGACGGTGACGCCCGCCGCGCGGATCTCCTTGAGTCGCTGCGTGATGAGGTCGGCCTTGATGGGCTCGGCGTAGATCTCCTGCATGCGGCGCGTGGCCTCGAGCGGCTCGAGCCCGGCGATCTCCTCGAGGAGCGCGGTCGGGTCGTCGTAGCGCGTCCACAGGCCCTCGAGGTCGAGGACGCCGAGGCCGCCGTGGTTGCCGAGCGCGACGGCGGTGGCCGGGCTCATGACCGAGTCCATGGGCGCCGCGAGGATCGGCAGGTCGAAGTGGTAGGCGTCGATCTGCCAGCCGACCGACACCTCCTCCGGGTCGCGCGTGCGCCGCGAGGGCACGACGGCGACGTCGTCGAAGGAGAACGCGCGCCGACCGCGCTTGCCACGTCCGATCTCGATCTCGTTGCTCACCGGGTCAGCCTACCGGCGGGCCGTGCCCGTCACCTGCACCGACCACCGTGTGGGTGGGCGCTGGCAGGGTGACGCTCGTCGCCGGGACGTCCGGCGACGACGGGAGCGCCGGGCGCCCCGGGCCCCGACCGGACGGCAGAGGTGGACCATGACGACGACGCCCTGGACGGTGGGACCGCTGCTCGGTCTCGACACCGAGACCACGGGCCTCGACGTCGACGTCGACCGCGTCGTCACCGCCGCGCTCGTGCTCCGCGAGCCGGGCGCCACGCACGTGCGCACGTGGCTCCTCGACCCGGGCGTCGAGATCCCGGCGGAGGCCACGGGGATCCACGGCATCACGACCGCGCACGCCGCGGCGCACGGGACTCTGCCCGCCGTCGCGCTCGACGAGATCGCCACGCTCGTGGTCGACGCCCAGCGCGACGGCGTCCCCCTCGTCGCCTACAACGCGGCGTTCGACCTCGCGATCCTCGACACCGAGCTCGTGCGCCACGGCCTGCCGACGCTCTCCGCGCGCCTGGGGCGGCCGGTCCGGCCGGTGCTCGACCCGCTCGTGCTCGACCGGGCGTGGGACCCGTCCCGCGAGGGCAAGCGCCGGCTCGTCGACCTGTGCGCGCGCTACGAGGTGCTCGACGTCGGGCCCCTGCACACCGCGGACGGGGACGTGCTCGCGACGCTCGACCTGCTCGACGCGCTCGCGCGGGCGTACCCCGACCTGGCGGGCCTCGGACCGGCCGCGCTGCACGACCTGCAGGTCGTCGCGCACCGGCGGTGGGTCGACGCCCTCGACCCGGAGCGTGACCGGCCCTACGTCGGCGCCGGGGCGGACGGCCGCTGGCCGGGCTGACGCGGGTCACCACCCCCGCGAGACGGGTCGGTGCATATCTCATGATCCGGGTGAAGGTCGTGTGATGGTGGCATGGCGAGCACTTGAAGCAGCCCGCTCGCCGCGTCGATATCTCATCCATGAGTTATCGTCGCTCTCATGACAGCGATCGACGACGCACCTCTCACGCAGGTCGGGGCGCTCATCCGTGGCGCCCGCCAGAACCGTGGTCTCACCCAGACCCAGCTCGCGGAGCGGCTCGGCACGAGCCAGAGCGCCGTGCACCGCATCGAGCAGGGCTCGCAGAACCTCAGCCTGGAGATGCTCAACCGCATCGGGCTCGCGCTCGACTCCGAGATCATCAGCCTCGGCGGCCCCAAGCACGCGCACCTGCGCGTCCAGGGCGGCCAGACCCTCTCCGGCCGCATCGAGGTCAACTCCTCGAAGAACGGCGCGGTCGCGCTGCTCTGCGCCTCGCTCCTCAACCGCGGCCGCACGACCCTGCGCGGCGTGGCCCGCATCGTCGAGGTCGACCGGATCGTCGACGTGCTGCGCTCCATCGGTGTGCGGGCCACGTGGACGACGGGCGGCCGCGACCTCGAGATCGTCGTGCCGGAGCGGCTCGACCTCGCCGCGATCGACGTCGACGCCGCACGCCGCACGCGCTCGATCATCATGTTCCTCGGGCCGCTGCTCGGGCTGCGGGACACGTTCGAGCTCCCGTACGCGGGCGGCTGCGACCTCGGGACGCGCACCGTCGAGCCGCACATGATCGCCCTGCGGCCCTTCGGCCTCGCCGTCACCGCGACCGGCGGGAACTACCACGCGACGGTCGCGCCGGCGTCGGGCACGGACCTGTCGGTCGTGCTCACCGAGCGCGGCGACACCGTCACCGAGAACGCGCTCATGGCCGCGGCCCGCCGCGACGGCGTGACGACGATCCGCAACGCCAGCTCCAACTACATGGTGCAGGACCTGTGCTTCTACCTCGAGCTGCTCGGCGTCCGCGTCGAGGGCATCGGCACGACGACCCTGCGCGTGCACGGCCGCACCGACATCGACGTGGACGTGGAGTACGCCGTCTCGGAGGACCCGGTCGAGGCGATGAGCCTGCTCACGGCGGGCATCGTCACGGGCTCGGAGATCACCGTGGCCCGCGTCCCGATCGAGTTCATGGAGATCGAGCTCGCGACCCTCGCCGAGATGGGCCTGCGGTACACGCAGAGCGCCGAGTACGTGGCACGCAACGGCCGCTCGCGCCTCGTCGACGTCACGGTGCACCCCAGCGAGCTGCACGCGCCGATCGACAAGATCCACCCCATGCCGTTCCCCGGCCTCAACATCGACAACCTGCCGTTCTTCGCGGTCATCGCCGCGAACGCGCAGGGCACGACGCTCATCCACGACTGGGTCTACGAGGGCCGCGCCATCCACCTCACCGACCTCACGCGGCTCGGCGCGGACGTGCGGCTCCTGGACGCCCACCGGCTCCAGGTGACGGGCCCGACGCGCTGGTCGGGCGCCGAGGTGAGCTGCCCGCCCGCGCTGCGTCCCGCCGTCGTCATCCTGCTCGCGATGCTCGCGGCCAAGGGCACCTCCGTCCTGCGCGGCGTCGACATCATCGCGCGCGGCTACGAGGGGCTCACCGAGCGCCTGCGCGAGCTCGGCGCCAACATCGAGACGTTCCGCGACTGACTCTTCGCCCGCCTCGGCGTCGGCAGCCTCGGCGCACGCAGAGCCCTCGGCGCCCGCGGCGCCCGCACGACCACGACGGGCCGCCCTCCTCCGGGAGGGCGGCCCGTCGTCGTCACTTCGGGGAGGTCGTCGTCACTTCGGGTAGACGGCGTCGACCTCCACCTCGACGAGCCAGCCGTCGACCGGGAGGTTCTCGATCTCGAGCGCGAAACGCGACGGCCGGGCAGCGTTGACGACCATGGGCGCCGTCCGGGCCGAGCCGAGCTGGACCTCGAGCGTCGCGCCCGTCGCGAGGTTCGTGTTCGCGAAGAACTGCCGGTAGGCGCGGTTCCAGCCGGCGAAGTCCATCTTCTCCTGGCCGGCGGGGTTCTGGAGGAACACCCGCATCGAGACGACGTCGTCGTAGGAGAGCCCGGCCCGCTCGAGGTTCTCCCCGATCCGCATGAGGACGTTGATGCCCTGCGCCTCGGTGATCGTCACGCCCGCCGGCAGGACGCCGCCGGGGAAGACGTCGGTCGGCACGTAGCGCTGCTCGGCCGTCGCGCCGGGCGTCGTGTTCATCGCGGCAGGCCCGAGCCCGGACGACTTGTACCAGGCGACGTTCTTGCCGATCGCGACCCCGTCGGCGATCGACGGCGTGTCGCCGGTGACGAAGGAGTGGGCCTCGGTCGGCTTCGGCTCGAACAGCCTCCCGGCGGCGACGGCGGTGCCGGGGACGGCGACGGCGGCGGTGAGGGCGACGGCGACGACGACCTTGGTGCGGTTCTTCATGCAGGCCTCCCAGGGGGACGACGGGCGCCACCCTGGCGCCCGGGCTCCGGCCGGTCGCGAGGACCACCGGGGGCCGCGACGCTAGCCAGCCCCCGTTTCCGTGCCGTGACGGTGACGTGTCGGGTCGTCGCCGGCGCCGGCGCACCGCGGGCGCACCGCCGCGCCGTCCCGCGGACCGGCGAACGGGCGGCGTCACGAGACGTTTACGCCGGACCCCGATCCGTTGACCGGCGCGAAACGCGCCGGACCCGTGCTCGCGACGACACGTCCCTAGCGTCGGCCCCGGTGCTGACGGCGGCACCCGGCATCGTGGGCCGGGCCCCCCGCCCGTCAGGCCGTGGACGAGAGGGCTCCAGCCACATGGTCACTGACGAGAAGACGACCGGCGTCTCGCGCCGCAACTTCCTCCAGGCCGTCGGGGTCGGCTCCAGCGCCGGCGTCATGTTCGCGACGATGGGCGCGGTCGGGCTCGCGCCCACGGCCGCCGCGCAGCCGCGGAACGAGTCGTGGACACCGCCGCGGGGCAGCGACTTCAGCCTCACCGGCCGGTCCGCGAAGAAGGTCGTCGTCGTCGGCGCCGGGCCGGCGGGCCTGGCCACGGCGTACGAGCTGCAGAAGGCCGGCTACCGGGTCACCGTCCTCGAGGCGCGGCACCGCGTCGGCGGCCGGACGCTGACCATACGCGGCGGCGACGCGGAGACGGACGTCAACGGCGTCACCCAGAAGGCACGGTTCGCCGACGGCGTCTACATGAACGCGGGTGCGGGGCGCATCGCCCAGTGGATGGTCACCATGGACTACCTGCGCGAGCTCGGCGTCCCCTACGAGGTGTTCACCAACGCCAACGCGGACGCCTACCTCTACAACGAGCGCTCCGGCGCGACCCCCGGCAACCCCGTCCGGTACCGCACCGCGAAGGCCGACGTGTTCGGCTACACGTCCGAGCTGCTCAGCCATGCGACCGACCAGGGCGCGCTCGACCAGAAGCTCACCGCTGCGGACAAGGAGAACCTGCGCGCGTTCCTCCGGTCGTGGGGCTCGCTCCAGGCCGACGGCAGCTACCGGGGCGGGAGCAACCGCGGGTACGCCGTGTACCCGTCCGCCTGGAACGAGCACGGGACCCCGCTCCCCGGTCCGGGCTCGGTGTCGGAGGTGCTCGCCTCGAAGGTCGGGCAGTACTTCCCGTTCGAGATCAACTGGGAGCAGTCGATGCTCATGTTCCAGCCGAAGGGCGGCATGGACACGACCTACGACTACTTCGTCAGGGCGATCGGCAAGCAGAACGTCCAGCTCAGCTCGCCCGTCACCGCGGTGCAGAACACGCCGCGCGGCGTCTCGGTCACCTACACCGCCCACAACGGCAAGGCGCGGCAGATCGACGCCGACTTCGCCGTCGTCTCGGCGCCCGCGGGGCTCATGCGCCGCTGGGACACGAACTGGGGGCCCGACGTCGACGCCGCGCTCGGCGAATTCGCCGTCGGTTCGCCCGCGGGCAAGATCGGGCTGCAGTACCGGTCCCGGTTCTGGGAGGACGACCACCGCATCTACGGCGGCATCACCGAGACGGACATGGACCTCGCCCACGTCTGGTACCCGTCCTACGGCTACGGGGAGCGCCGGGGGCTCGTCGTGGGCTACTACAACACCGGCGCGAACGCGCGCGCCTACGCGGACATGACGCCGCGGCAGCGGGAGATGCGCGCCGTCGAGCAGGGCGTGAAGATCCACGGCGAGAAGTACCGGACGGAGCTCGAGAGCTCGTTCTCCATCGCGTGGCACAAGGTGCCCTACATCGAGGGCGCGTGGGCGTACCCGAACACGCAGTCGTCGCGCTTCAAGCTCCTGCAGCAGGGCGCCGGGAACGTCTACTTCGCGGGCGACTGGATGTCCGAGATCTCGGCCTGGCAGCACGGCGCGTTCTGGGCCGCGCGCTACGCGGTCCAGGCGCTGCACGCGCGCGTCATGGCGTCGTGACGGCCGACCGCACGAGGCGCTGACGCAACGCCGACGGCCCGGCGCCACCCGTGAGGGTGGTGCCGGGCCGTCGGTCGTGGTGCCGCGTGCCGGTGGTCAGAAGCCCGTGTAGTTGGGGGCCTCGACCGTCATCTGCACGTCGTGCGGGTGGCTCTCCTTGAGCGACGCCGACGTGATGCGGATGAAGCGCCCCTTCTCCTGGAGCTCGGGCACGGTGCGGGCGCCGACGTAGAACATCGTCTGGTGCAGGCCGCCGACGAGCTGGTGCGCGACGGTGCCGAGCGAGCCCTTGTACGGCACCTGGCCCTCGACGCCCTCGGGGACGATCATGTCGTCGCTCGTGACCTCGGCCTGGAAGTAGCGGTCCTTCGAGTAGGACTTCTTGCCGCGCGAGGACATGGCGCCCATGGAGCCCATGCCGCGGTACGCCTTGTACTGCTTGCCCTTGACGAGGATCGTCTCGCCCGGGGACTCCTCGGTGCCCGCGAGCATCGAGCCGAGCATCACCGTCTCCGCGCCGGCGACGATCGCCTTCCCGATCTCGCCCGAGTGGCGCATGCCGCCGTCGGCGATGACCGGCACGCCGGCCGGGCGCGCGGCGAGCGACGCCTCGTAGACGGCGGTCACCTGCGGGACGCCGACGCCCGTGACGATGCGCGTGGTGCAGATGGAGCCCGGCCCGACGCCGACCTTGACCGCGTCGGCGCCCGCGTCGACGAACGCCTGCGCGCCCTCGCGCGTCGCGACGTTGCCGCCGATCACCTGGACGTCGCGCGTCGCCGGGTCGGACTTGAGGCGCGCGACCATCTCGATGAGCATCCGGACGTTGCCGTGCGCCGTGTCCGCGACGAGCACGTCGACGCCCGCGTCGATGAGCGTCGTGGCGCGCTGCCACGCGTCGCCGAAGTAGCCGATCGCGGCGCCGACGAGCAGGCGGCCCTGGCCGTCCTTCGACGCGTTCGGGAACTGCTCGGACTTGACGAAGTCCTTGACCGTGATGAGCCCGGTGAGGCGGCCGTCCGCGTCGACGAGCGGCAGGCGCTCGAGCTTGTGCTTGCGCAGGAGGGCGGTCGCCTCCTCGCGGGAGATGCCCGCCGGGCCCGTGATGAGCGGCTGCGGCGTCATGACCTCGTCGACCTTCGTCGTCGCCCACTCGGCGACGGGCGTGAAGCGCAGGTCGCGGTTGGTCACCATGCCGATGAGGCGGCGCTCGGCGTCCAGGACCGGGAAGCCGGAGATCCGGTACTCGCCGGCGGTCTTGTCGAGCTCCTCGAGCGTCGCGTCCGGCCCGATGGTCACCGGGTTGTCGATGATGCCCGTCTGCGTGCGCTTCACCAGGTCCACCTGGAGCGCCTGGTCCTCGATCGAGAGGTTGCGGTGCAGCACGCCGATGCCGCCCTGGCGCGCCATCGCGATGGCCATGCGCGACTCGGTGACGGTGTCCATGGCCGCCGAGACGAGCGGCACGCGGATCGAGATCTCGCGCGTCAGGCGCGTCGTGGTGTCGATGTCCGACGGCGCCAGGTCCGAGTAGCCGGGCTGCAGCAGGACGTCGTCGTAGGTGAGACCCAGGAATCCGAAGGGGTCACGGTCGGGGACGGCGGCGGGGACGGGCGAGGCGGTCACACCAGGATTCTACGCCGCGGGCCCTCCCCGTATTCCCGCCCGGTCCTCGCCGGCCGGGCCTGCGCGAGGGGCGGACGGCGGGGTGCACGAGCGCGCACCCCGCCCGACCGGCGGGCCCGGGGGCGGCTCAGCGCACGACGGCGAGCAGCTCGTGGAGGAGGCCCGTGAAGCTGCGCACCCGGTGGACGGTCGCGGCGAGCGGCAGCTCCTCCGCGGCCTGGTCGCTCGGGAGCCCCACGAAGAACGGCAGGCTCGGGTTCGCGTCGTGCGCGGCGTGCACGATGCCCAGGTCGGGTCGCGCCTGGGTGGTGACCATCGCGACGGCGGACGGCCGCACCATCGTCACGATCTCGAGCGTGCGGTGCACGTTCGCGGGCCCGGTGACGATGCGCGCCATCGCGCCGTGCGACGCGAGCGACGCGGCGAGCGCGTGCGCGGCCAGCGGGAGCGGCTCGTCGGGCGCGGCGAACACGAGCACGATGCGCCGCATCCGGCTCGGGTGGTTCCGGGGCGGACCGCCGGCGGCCACGATCGCGTCCTCGCTCGCCTGCGTGTACTCGCGCAGCGCGACGAGCGTCGCGTTCGCGAGCACGACCTCGGGCACCTCGCCCGGGCCGGCGAGCACGGTGCGCTCGGCCAGGCGCTCGAGCGCGGGCTCGACGAGGTCGGACCACCACGCGGCCGGGTCGCCGCCCGTCGGGATGCGCAGCAGCCGGTCGCACGCGCGCTGGTCGTAGGCGATGGCCGCGTCGACGACGTCGGAGACGCGCGTGGGCCGTGGCCCCTCGCGGACGCCGACCGGACGGGGCCCCGCGACGCGTGCGGGCTCGCCCCCGGGGACGGCGCGCAGGAACGGGCGCGACGGCGGCGGCTCGGGCGCGTCGTCGTCCGTCTCGGGCTCGTCGGCGTCCAGGTCCGCCGCGCCGTCGCCGCCGCGGTCGTCGAAGGAGATCGCGCCGCGGTTCGCCGCGAGCTCCTCCTCGTCGGCGGCGAGGGCGGCGCGGGCCGCGTCGGCGGGCGCGACGCCGTCGAGCGTGAGTCGGCGCATCACGACGAGGCGAGCGACGTCGTCGTCCGTGTAGCGCCGGTGGGAGCCGGCCCGGTGCTGCGAGGGGCCGAGGCCGTAGCGACGGTCCCAGGTGCGCAGGGTCGCGGGCGCGACGCCGAGCCGGCGCGCGACGGCGGCGACGGCGAGGCCGGGAGACGAGGTCATGCTCGGTCGGGCTCCCTCGGGGTCGGGGGCGGACCGGACTGAGGTCATGGATCGATTCTGCCGAGCGGGCACCCGTCTCGCCACCTCGTAGAGGTCACAGTCGTGCACCCTTCGCGCCACACCCGCGCCATATTTGTTCGCTGCACGCGCAAACGCGCCGCGCGCAGCCGATCGCGTCAGCGCGGCCGGATCGGCCGACGCGGTTGGGCAGACTCGCACCGCTCCACGAGCGGTTCAACCTGCTCGTTCACTTTTTCCTCACAGGGGACTTGAACAACCCTTGCAACGCTTGTAGGTTGTTCGGCATGGCAGAGATCTCGAGGCTCCCCGGGCCCGTCATGGAGCTGTGGGAATGGCAGTACCAGGGTTCGTGCCGCGACGCGGACGACACGTTGTTCTTCCACCCCGAGGGTGAGCGCGGCTCGACGCGACGACGGCGGGCGGAGGCCGCGAAGGCGATCTGCCACTCGTGCCCCGTGATGATGCAGTGCCGCGAGCAGTCGCTCCGCGTGCGCGAGCCGTACGGGGTGTGGGGCGGCCTGAGCGAGGACGAGCGCGCCGCCATCCTCGCGGGCGGCGCCCGCCGCACCGGCTGACGTACCCTCGCCTGGCACCACCCTCGGTGCCCCCGCGCCACCAGCAGACCTGCACGGCCCCGGTCCGACGTCGTACCGGGCGCCCGTGCGCACGACCCGTGGGACCACCGGTGGGGCGACCGGCCACGGAACGCAGCAGGGCCCCGCGACCGTCGGTCGCGGGGCCCTGCTGCTGAACCGGGTCGGCGTCAGCCGACCACCACGGCGAGGATGTCGCGCGCGGACAGGACGAGGTAGTCCTCGCCGCCGTACTTGACCTCGGTGCCGCCGTACTTGCTGTAGATGACCTTGTCGCCGACGGACACGTCGAGCGGGACGCGGTTGCCGTTGTCGTCGACACGGCCCGGACCGACGGCCAGGACCTCGCCCTCCTGGGGCTTCTCCTTGGCGGTGTCCGGGATGACCAGGCCGGATGCGGTCGTGGTCTCGGCCTCGAGGGCCTTCACGACGATCCGGTCCTCGAGCGGCTTGATGGGGACCGACACGTCGGACCTCCCCTTTCGCGGTGAGAACTGCAACGGATGGGTCGAGCGCACCGGCTGGCCGTCGTCGCGGGTGCCGGACAGCCTGGTCGCACGTGGTGCCGCCTCCGCGAGCGGTGGCGGCACGTCTCAAATCTAGGTCCCGGTTAGCACTCGGTCAAGGCGAGTGCCAACGTCCGTCCTGCGGACGACCTGGCCCCGGCTGCGCGTGGTCCCCGGCCCCCGTGGAAGGATCGACGCCATGGACGCCGCCACGCTGACCAAGCTGCTCAGCCCCGAGGGCTGGGCCCTGCTCGGCGCGCTCCCGCCGTACGACGAGCAGCAGGCGCTCGTGCTCGCGGCCGGGCTGCGCGCGAAGGGCGTCGACCCGGACCTGGCCGCCGCGGCCCTCACCCAGTCCCGGCTGCGCGCTGCGGCGCACGGCAAGCTCGGCGCGTTCGCCGACGGCATGCTCTTCACGCAGGCAGGGCTGGAGCAGGCGAGCCGGCTCGTCGTCGCGGGGCTGCACGCCCGGCGGTACCAGGAGGCGGGGATCCGGCGCGTCGCAGACCTCACGAGCGGGATCGGGGTCGACGCGCTCGCGTTCGCCGCCGCGGAGCTCGAGGTGCTCGCGACCGACGTCGACGAGCTCACCGCGGCGATCGCGACCGTCAACCTGCGCCACTTCCCCGAGGCCGAGGTGCGCCACGGCGACGGGCTCGCGCTCGACCTGGAGGGCGAGCGGATCGAGGGCGTGTACGCCGACCCGGCGCGCCGCACGCGCGCGGGCACGCGCGTGTTCGACCCGAAGGCCTACGCGCCGCCGCTCGACGCGGTGTGGACGCTGCGCGAGCGCGTGCCCGCGGTCGGCATCAAGGTCGGTCCGGGCATCCCGCACGCCGGACTGCCCGAGGACGCCGAGACCGAATGGGTGTCGGTGGACGGCGACGTCGTGGAGGCCGGGCTCTGGTTCGGCCCGCTCGCGCCCGAGGGCCCGGGACGCTCCGCGCTCGTGCTGTCGTCGTGGACCGGGCCCGACGGGACCGAGCGGACCACGACCCGTCGGATCGCCCACCGCCCGGGCGACGCGGACGTGGTGCCCGAGGTGGGCGCCGTCGGGCAGTACCTCTACGAGCCGGACGGCGCCGTGATCCGGGCCGGGCTCGTCGCCCACGCGGCCCGCGGGCTGGGCGGCCGCCTGCTCGACCGGACCATCGCGTACGTGACGACCGACTCCCCGGCGCCGCTCGACGCGACCGGGCTCGCGGACGGCCTCGCGCGCGGCTACCGCGTGCTCGACACCATGCCGTTCGTCCTCAAGCGGCTGCGCTCCTACCTGCGCGAGCGCGGCGTGGGGCGCCTGACGATCAAGAAGCGGGGCACGGCCGTCACGCCCGAGCAGCTCCGGCGTCAGCTCGCCCTCACGGGCGACGCGACCGCGACGATCGTCCTCACGCGCGTCGGCGGCTCGCAGCAGGTGCTCGTCGTCGAGCCGCTGTCCGCTCCCCCGGCGGGGACGCAGGCCGGCACCCCGACCGACGGCGAGCAGGACGGGCCCCGGTGAGCGCCCTGCCGCGCCGCACGGCGATCCCCTTCGCCCGCTCGGAGCGCTCGACCGTCGGGCTCGAGTGGGAGCTCGCGCTCGTCGACGCCGACTCCGGCGACCTGCGGCAGGTCGCGCAGACCGTGCTCGACGCCGTGCGCCCGGCCGACGGCGGCCCGCACCCGTCGATCAAGCAGGAGCTCCTGCTCAACACGGTCGAGGTCGTCAGCGGCGTGTGCCGCACGGTGGGCGAGGCGGGCCGCGACCTGCAGCGCTCGGTCGAGGAGCTGCGCGCCGTGACGGACCCGCTGCGCGTCGAGCTCATGAGCGCGGGCACGCACCCGTTCGCGCGCTGGGCGCAGCAGAAGGTCACCGACAAGCAGCGCTACACCACCCTCATCGACCGCACCCAGTGGTGGGGGCGGCAGATGCTCATCTACGGCGTGCACGTGCACGTCGGCATCGAGGACCGCGCCAAGGTGCTGCCGATCCAGCGCGCGATGCTCACGACGTTCGCCCACCTCCAGTCGCTCTCGGCGAGCTCGCCGTTCTGGGGCGGCAAGGACACCGGCTACGCGTCGAACCGCGCGCTGATGTTCCAGCAGCTGCCGACCGCGGGCCTGCCGTTCCAGTTCGGGACGTGGGAGGAGCTCGAGGGGTACGTCGCCGACATGCTGCACACCGGCGTCATCGACGCGTTCGACGAGGTCCGGTGGGACCTGCGGCCCGCGCCGCAGTTCGGCACGCTCGAGACGCGCATCTGCGACGGCGTCACGAACATCTCCGAGCTCCTGGCGCTCGCCGCGCTCACGCACTGCCTCGTCGAGCACTTCTCGACGATGCTCGACGAGGGCCGCGAGCTGCCGAGCATCCCGCCCTGGTACGCGCAGGAGAACAAGTGGCGCTCGGCGCGCTACGGGATGGACGCCATCATCATCCTCGACCGCGAGGGCAACGAGGAGCTCGTGACCGACGCAGTCGGGCGGCTGCTCGTCGAGCTCGAGCCGGTCGCGGCGCGCCTGGGGTGCCTCGACGAGCTCGACGGCGTGCGCACGATCGTGCGGCGCGGCGCGTCCTACCAGCGGCAGCGCGCGGTGGCGCGGCGCCACGGGGGCGAGCTGGACGCCGTCGTGCGCTCGCTCGTCGCCGAGATGCGGGCCGGCCGGCCCCTGTGACCCGGCCGGGCCGTCACACGTGCGTGACGGTGAGCGGCATCGACGAGTCGACGCCGATGTCCAGGCTCGACGGCGCGACCCCCGCCCGCACGACGGCCGAGCCGAGGGCCGCGATCATCGCCCCGTTGTCGGTGCAGTAGCGGATCGGCGGGATGCGCAGCTCGATGCCCGCCTCCGCGCAGCGCTTCGCGGCCATGTCGCGCAGCTGCGAGTTCGCGCTGAACCCGCCGCCGACGACGAGCGTCGACACGCCGTGCCGCTCGCACGCGGCGATGGTCTTCGCGGTGAGCACGTCGGCGACGGACTCCGCGAAGGAGGCGGCGACGTCGTGCACGGGGATCTCCTCCCCCGCGTCCTGGCGCGCCTCGACCCAGCGCGCGACGGCCGTCTTGAGGCCCGAGAAGGAGAAGTCGTACGCGTGCTTCTCCTGGTCCTTGCGCGCGGTGAGGCCGCGCGGGAACCGGATCGCGGTGGGGTCGCCCTCGCGCGCGAGGCGGTCGATGTGCGGGCCGCCGGGGTACGGCAGGCCGAGCAGGCGCCCGACCTTGTCGAACGCCTCCCCCGCGGCGTCGTCGAGCGTCGAGCCGAGCTCCGTGACCGACGTCGCGACGTCGTCCACGAGCAGGAGCGAGCTGTGCCCGCCGGACACGACGAGCGCCATGACGCGCTCGGGGAACGCGCCGTGCACGAGCTCGTCGACGGCCGCGTGGCCGATCACGTGGTTCACGCCGTAGAGCGGCTTGCCGAGCGCGAGCGCGAGGGCCTTCGCCGCCGAGGCGCCGATGGTCAGCGGGCCGACGAGCCCCGGCCCGGCGGTCACGGCGATCGCGTCCACCTCGGAGAGGTCGACGTCGGCCGTGCCGAGCGTGCGCTCGAGCGTGGGGATCATCGCCTCGAGGTGGGCGCGCGACGCGACCTCGGGGATGATCCCGCCGTAGCGCGCGTGCTCGTCCATGGAGCTCGCGACCGTGTCGACGAGCAGCTCGCGGCCACGGACGAGCGCGACGCCCGTCTCGTCGCAGGACGTCTCGATGCCGAGCACCAGGGGCTCGCCGGAGCTCGCGGGAGCGGTGGGGACCATGGTCTCCAGGGTAGTCGCGCGCGGAGGAGGGCCGTGCGTGTCGCGCACGTCACACCGTCTGTTCGGAAGATGATCAAGGGTTCAACTGTTCGTACGGGTCATGAGCACCGACACCCTCATCGAGTCCTCCGCCGCGCCGACCGAGCAGGCCGACCGGCTCGCGATCGACGCGCAGGCCGCGGACCGCCTGTTCCGCGCGGCGCACACGACGCACGCGTTCTCGGACGAGCCCGTCACCGACGAGCAGATCCAGGCCGCCTGGGACCTCGTCCGCTGGGCGCCCACCGCGATGAACACCCTGCCGCTGCGGCTGCTCGTCGTCCGCACGCCCGAGGCGAAGCAGCGCCTCGGCGCGCACATGGCGGACTTCAACCGCGACAAGACGCTCGCCGCGCCGGTGACGATCGTCGCCGCCGCCGACCCGTCGTTCCACCAGCACCTCGGCACGCTCGCGCCGTTCCGCGAGGGCATCGCCGAGCAGCTCGACCCCCAGACGGACCTGCGCGAGGGCATGGCCCGCACCAACGCCCTCATCCAGATCGGCTACCTCATCGTCGGGCTGCGCGCCGCCGACCTGTCCGTGGGCCCCATGACGGGCTTCGACGCCGCCGGGATCGACGCCGAGTTCTTCGGCGAGTCCGGCTGGCGCACGCTCGTCGCGATCAACGTGGGCTACCCGGCCGACGAGGGCGCGCACTTCCCGCGCCAGGCGCGCCTCGACTTCCACCAGGTCGCCGAGGTCCTCTGAGTCCCGTCCCGCACCGCCCGAGCCGAGGCGGCACCCCACCGGGGTGCCGCCTCGTCGCGTCCCGGGGGCTGCGCGTCGCCCCGGTCCGGGGGGGCGCCCGGCGTGCGTCAGGTCGCGACGGGGCGGTCCGGGTCGTTCGACCACTGCGACCACGACCCCGCGTAGAGCGCCGCGTCCACGCCGAGCGTCGCGAGCGCGGCGACCTCGTGCGCGGCGGTGACGCCCGAGCCGCAGTACACCCCGACGGGGTGCGACGGGTCGACGCCGAGCGCGACGAACCGCGCGCCGAGCGCGTCCGGGGCGAGGAACGTCCCGTCGGCGGCGAGGTTGCCCGTCGTCGGGGCGCTCACCGCGCCGGGGACGTGGCCGGCCCGCGGGTCGACGGGCTCGACCTCCCCGCGGTAGCGCTCGCCCGCGCGCGCGTCGAGCAGCACGCCCGACGCCGCGAGCCGGGCCGCGTCGTCGGCGTCGAGCACCGGCATCCCGCCCGGGGAGACGACGACGTCCCCCGGCTCGGGCCGCACGTCGCCCTGCTCGGTCGGGTACCCCGCCGCGCGCCACGCGGGCAGGCCGCCGTCGAGGAGGCGGACGTCGTCGTGGCCGGCCCACCGCAGCAGCCACCACGCGCGTGCGGCCGACGTGCCGCCGACGGCGTCGTACACGACGACGCCGCGGTCGGCGCGGACGCCCCAGCGCCGGGCCGCCGCCTGGAGGGCGCCCGGCTCCGGCAGCGGGTGGCGGCCCGCGGCGGGCGACGGCGGCCCCGCGAGCTCCGTCTCCAGGTCCACGTACACCGCGCCCGGCACGTGCGCGGCGCGGTGCTGCTCGCGCCCGTCCGTGACGCCCAGCGCCCACCGCACGTCGAGCACGACGGGCGGGCGGTCCCCCACGAGCGCCGCGGCGAGGCCGCGCGCGTCGACGAGCACGCGGTCGCGCCGCGCGGGGTCGCCCGTCACGCGACCACGTCGGCGGACGCCGTCCCGTAGTCCGGCTCGTCGCGCGGCGGCGGGGGGCCCAGCTCGAGCCGCATCGTGTACGCGTCCACGTCCTCGGGCTGGTAGTACCGCTTGCGGATGCCGAGCTGCTCGAACCCGTGCTTCGCGTAGAGCCCGAGCGCCGCGTCGTTGTCGACGCGCACCTCGAGCAGCACCGCGCTCGCCCCGAGCTCGCGCGACCGCTCGACCAGCGCCTCCAGGAGCACCGAGCCCACGCCCTGGTGCTGGAACGCCGGGTCGACGCCGATGGTCATGACCTGGGTGACGTCGCCGTCGAACCACAGGCCCGCGTACCCGACGAGCGGCTGCGGGCCCGCGGCGTAGAGCCGGACGGGCTCGGCGGCGACGTACCAGCGCCCGAACCCGGCGAGCTCGTCGGCGAGCATCCCGTAGGTCCACGCGCCGCGCCCGAACAGCTCGCGCTCGAGCTCGACGACGCGGTCGAGGTCGGCGGCCTTGAGGGGCCGCAGCCGGATCTCGTACGACCGCGTGCTCATCGCGACCGCTCCGGCGACGCGTCGCTCACGCGCTTGCGCGCCGCGGCCTCCTGGACGTCGGGACGGCGCAGGTACAGCGGCTCGGTCGGCTGCTCGACCCCGGCGGCCCGGCGGGCGATCGCGAGCCGCGCGAGCACGGCGGCGTCGGGGACCTGCGGCGCGTCCTGTGCGACGTAGAGCGCGTCGGGGTAGAGCTCGGCGCCCTCCCCGACCACGACGGCGCCCGCGGCGTGCGTCGCGACGTCGGCGGCGGGGCCGACGTCGGGTCCCGCGACGGTCTCGAGCACGGGCACCGCGTGCGGCCCCTCGTGCGCGACGACGCGGTACCGCGCCCAGTACACCTCGCGGCGACGTGCGTCGGTCGCGACGAGGAGCTCGTCGTCGGGCACGAGGCCGAGGTCGCTCACGGCCTGCGCGGCGACGGCGTCCAGGCTCGGGACGCCCAGCACGGGGACGCCGAGCGCGAAGCCCAGGGCGCGGGCGGTAACGAGCCCGACCCGCAGGCCGGTGAACGGCGCCGGGCCCGTCCCGACGGCGACCGCCGTGAGGTCGCGGCGGTCGACGCCCGCCTCGGCGAGCGCCTCCTCGACGAGCGGGGCGAGCGCCTCGGCGTGCCGGCGGCGCTCGGGCGCGTCGCGGCGGGCGAGACGAGCGCCGTCGTCGGAGACGACGGCGACGGTGACGGAGGCGGAGGTGTCGAGCGCGAGAACAGCCACGGCTCCAGCCTACGGCCGAGAGCGGGGCCGTCCCCGTCGTCGGGCGCTACCGGGTCAGCGCGGCGACGTCGAGGCCGGCCCAGCGCGCCCCGACACCGCGCACCGTCACGCGCCGCTCCCCCGCCTCGGGCGCGTCGTCCTCCTGCTCCTGCGACGTGCCCACCCCGCCGCGCGGGCGCTCGAGCACGATCTCCAGGCGGTCGCCCGCGAGCGCCTCGACGAGGCCGCTGCCCCACTCGACGACCGTCACGGACTCGTCCAGGCTCGAGTCGAGGTCGAGCGCGTCGACCTCGTCGAGCGACCCGAGGCGGTACGCGTCCACGTGCACGAGCGCCGGGCCCCCGACGACGGACGGGTGCTCGCGCGCGACGATGAACGTCGGGGACGCGACCTGGCCGCGCACGCCGAGCCCGGCCCCGATCCCCTGCGTGAGCGTCGTCTTCCCCGCCCCGAGGTCGCCCGTGAGGATCACCAGGTCGCCGGCGCGCAGCACCGCGGCGAGGGCGCGGCCGAACGCGCGGGTCGCCTCGGCGTCGGGCAGCACGACGACGCCGCCCGGTGCGTCGTCGACCGCGGGCTCCCCGGCGGCGGGGGCCGGGGTCGAGAGGTTCGGGTCGTCGCTCACGCGCGGACCGTCCTTTCCGTGCTGTCGTGCGGGTCGCGCGCGAGGAGCGCCCGCGCGCCGTCGTCGAGCACGTGCGTCCCCACGTGCTCGCGCGGCACGCGCGCACCGAGGCGCGTCGTGATCTCGTAGCTGATGGTGCCCGCGGCCTGCGCCCAGTCCTCGGCCGTGGGGATCCCGGCCGGTGCCACGCCGTCGCCCGCACCGAACAGCGTGACGACGTCGCCCGCGCGCTCGGTCGCGCCCGGGCCGAGGTCGAGCACGAGCTGGTCCATGCAGACGCGGCCCGCGACGCGCACGACCCGCCCGCCGGGCTCCCCCGGTCGGGCGCCGACGAGCACCGGCCCGCCCGGCGCGCCCGCGGGCCCGCCGCCCGACGCGTGGCGCGGGATCCCGTCGCCGTAACCGAGCGGCACGACCCCGAGCGTCGTGTCCTGCGGCGTCGTGTAGTGGTGCGAGTAGGAGACGCCGTGGCCGCCGGGCACGCGCTTGACCGTCGCGAGGCGTGCCTCGAGCGTCATCGCGGGGCGCAGCCCGAACCGCGACGGAGGCCCGAGCTGCGGCACGGGCGTCATCCCGTACGCGGCCAGCCCCGGGCGCACGAGGTCGTAGTGGGTGCGGGGGGCGGTGAGCGTCGCGGCGGAGTTCGCGAGGTGGCGCAGCTCCGGCACGACGCCCGCCCGCGCGGCCTCGCGCACGGCCTCGTCGAAGACGTCGGCCTGCGCGACGACGGTCGGGTGGCCGGGCTCGTCCGCGAACGCCAGGTGCGACCACATGCCGACGACGCGCACGGCACCCTCCGCCTCGGCGCGCGCCACGGCGTCGAGCACGTCCGGCAGGTCGGCCGGCATGATCCCGTTGCGGCCCAGGCCCGTGTCGACCGCGAGGTGCACGCGCGCCGTCCGGCCCGCGGCCCGCGCCGCCGCGACGACCTCGTCCACGGCCCAGCGCGCGGCGAGCGACACGTCGACGTCCGCCTCGACGAGCTCGCGCAGCGGCGCGCCCGGCGGGTAGAGCCACGTGAGCACGCGCGCCCGGTCCGGGCCGACGCCCGCCGCCCGCAGCGCGAGCGCCTCGCCGGGCTGCGCCGTCCCGAGCCACGTCGCACCGCCCGCGAGCGCCCCGAGCGCGGTCGCGACCAGCCCGTGCCCGTACGCGTCCGCCTTGACCACGGCCATCACCTCGGACGACGGCGCCAGGTCCGCGAGCGCACGCACGTTGTCGCGCACCGCCGCCAGGTCGACCACGGCGCGGGCCGGGTGGACGTGGGGGTCCGGGCCGTCGGGGCCGCCCGCGCGGGGTGCCGGGGCGGGGTCCGCGGAGTAGCCCGCCCGCGCGCCGGTCGGGACGGTGCCAGGGGCGCCGGCGGGTGTGCCGGGGGGTGTGCCGGGGGAGGTCGTGCGCTGGGTGTCGCTCACGGTCGTCGATTCTCTCACCCGCGCGTCACCACGCGGAGAGCGCGCGGTCCGTCGCGAAGCGGCGCTCGCGACCCGTGAACGGGTCCGTGAACGCGAGCGACCGCGAGACGAGCTGGAGCGGGCGCGAGTAGTCCTCGGGCGAGACGTCGTACGGCTCGGGGTAGAAGTTGTCGTGCACGATCGGCACGCCGAGCCGCGCCATGTGCAGGCGGAGCTGGTGCGTCCTGCCGCTGTGCGGCTCGAGCCGGTAGCGCGCGAGCCCGCGCGCCGGGTCGGTCTCGAGCACGTCGACGCGGCTCTCCGCGTTCGGCTCGCCGTCGACCTCCTCCGCCCGCATGACGCCGCGGCGCTTGACGATGCGGCTGCGCACCGTTGCGGGGAGGTCGAGCGACGGGTCCCACGGCGCGACCGCCTCGTAGGTCTTGCGCACCTCGCGCCGCGCGAAGAGCTCCTGGTACGCGCCGCGCACCTGCGGGCGCAGCGTGAGCAGCAGGACGCCCGCGGTCACGCGGTCGAGGCGGTGCGCGGGGCTGAGCTCGGGCAGGTCGAGGTCGCGGCGGAGCCGCACCAGCACCGACCGCGCGACGTACGACCCGCGCGGGATGGTCGCGAGGAAGTGCGGCTTGTCGACCACCAGCAGGTCCCGGTCGCGGTGCAGCACCCGGACGTCGAACGGCACGTCCGGCTCGACGGGCGGGTCGCGGTAGAGGAACACGAACCCGCGCGGCTCGTACGGGGTGCGCGCGTCGACCGGGCGCCCGCGCCCGTCGACGACCTCGCCGGCGGCGACCTTCTCCGCGAGACGCGCGGCGTCGTCGGGGAAGCGGTCGCGCACGTAGTCGAGCGTGCGCGGGTACCGCGCGACGCTCTCGGCGTCGTGCGGCAGCACGAGGCGCGTCGGGTTGAGGCCGTCGCGCACGGGGAGGGGGACCACGCCCACCACGGTACCGGCGGTGCTCCCGTCGGTGCGGGTCGCGCGCGGTGGGGTGCGGCGGGGTGGGGTGGGGTGCGCAGACGGTGCGGTCGGGCGCGGGCGCGACCGGCGTGGTCGGCGCGCGGACGCAACCGGCGTGGTCGACGCGCGGTGAGGCGCGCCGTGGGCACGATTCAGCGCGCGGCGAGCAGCTCCGCGACGACGCCCGGGACCGCGTCCGCGACGTCGAGCGCCGCGACGGGACCGCCGGGGTTCGCGCGCTCCGCGGCGCGACCGTGCACGACGGCGGCCGCCGCGGCCAGCCGCGCGGCGAGGCCCGCCTCCCGCACGACGCGCTCCGCGTGCGCCGCGAGCAGCGTGCCGAGGATGCCTGTGAGGACGTCGCCCGCCCCGGCGGTCGCGAGCCACGCGGGCGCGTCCGCCTGGGACCACGCGCCCTCCGGCCCGACGACGACCGTCGCCGACCCCTTGAGCAGCACCGTCGCGCCGGTGGCCTCGTGCGCGCGGCGCGCCCAGCGCAAGGGCTCGGCCTCGACGTCGGCCCGTGTCACGTCGTCGCCGTGCGCCCGGAGGAGCGTCGCGAGCTCCCCGGCGTGCGGGGTGAGCACGACCGACGGCGGGCACCGGTCGGGCAGCAGGGACAGGGCCCCCGCGTCGACGACCGCGGGCACGCGCTCCGGCGTCGCGTCGGGGGTCGTCGCAGCGGTCGTCGTGGCGGCGGTCGTCCTCGCGGCGGTCGTCGTGGCGGCGGCGAGCGCGGTCCGCACGCGCTCGTGCTGGCCGCCGTCGTCGACCGGGTCGTCGTCCGGGCCGGGGACCGCCGGGACGCCCGGGCCCAGCACCCAGGACTGGACGCGGCCCGCGGCGGGCACCACCTCGGGGCGGGCCGCGAGCACGGCGCGCGTGGCGTCGTCGGGCCCGCGGTAGCGCACCATGCCCGGACCGGTGCGGACCGCGGCGGTCGTGACGAGCACCGCCGCGCCCGGGAAGGTCGGCGTGCCCGCCACGACGCCGACGACGCCGCGCGTGTACTTGTGGTCGGTCGCGCCGGGCACGGACCAGAGCGCGGCGACGTCCGCCGGCTCGAGCCGGCGCACGACCGGCCTCGCGGTCCCCCGGTCCGGGGCGGGCGCGCCGGGTCCGGTTGCGTCCGGCGCGGGCGCGTCGGGTCCGGCTGCGTCCGGGGTGGGCGCGTCGTCGGCGGGTGCGCCGAGGCGCAGGCCGATGTCGACGACCGCGCCGTGCCCCGCGAGGTGCGTCGCGGGCGGCAGGAGCAGCCCCGGCTTGGCGGCGCCGAACGTCACCGTGCGGTCGGCCCGCAGCACCGGACCCGGGACGGTGCCGTCGTCGACCCCGATGCCGCTCGGCGCGTCCACCGCGACGACCCACGGGCGACCGAGGCCCTCGGGACCGTGCGCGGGGCCGCCGTCGAGCACCGCGGTGAGGCGCGCCACGAGGTCCGCCGCGACCCCGCGCAGCGCGCCCCGGGCGCCGATCCCGACGAGGCCGTCGAGCACGACGTCGGCGCGCGCCGCCTGGGCGGCGACCCGGTCGGCGACGTGCGGGTCGAGGTGGCCGTGGTGGCGGTCGCCGTGCGCCGCGCCGTCGGGGCTGCCGACGAGCACCTCCACGCGCCCGCCCGCGTCCCGGATCGCCGCGAGACCGCCGGCGTGCGCGTGCTCGCCCGTGAGCACGGCCAGCACCTCGACGCCGCGGCGCGCGAGGTACGCGCCCGCGTGCAGCGTGTCCCCGCCGTTGTTGCCCGACCCGACGAGCAGGACCGCCCGGGCGCCGGTCACGCGCCCGTCGCGGCGGCCGCCGTCGGGCAGGGTGACCGACCGCCGTCGGGCGAGGTCGCGCGCGACGACCGTGGCGAGCGCGAACGACGCCCGCTCCATGAGCGGGACGCCCGCGGCGAGCAGGGGCTCCTCGGCGGCGCGGACGTCGGCGACGGACCAGGCTTCGATCATGACCTCATCCTGCCCACCGGTCGCCGCGGCCGCCTGCGCGCGGCGCCCGCGCGCCCGGCATGCCTGGGTCGTCGTGACGGCCGAGGGCTGAGACGGTCCCCGCGGGCGCGCTGCGGGCGGCGCGGGCCCGCATAGGGTGACGAGCATGCGATTCGGACTCTTCATCCCGCAGGGCTGGCGCTACGACCTCGTCGACGTCGCACCCGAGGACCACTGGAAGACGATGCTCTCCCTGCTCCACTACGCCGACAACGCGGCGGCGGGCGAGCCCCTGCCCGGCGGCGAGTTCGCGTGGGACGGCGTGTGGGTCTACGACCACTTCCACACGACCCCGACCCCGAGCACCGAGGCGACCCACGAGGCGTGGACGCTCATGGCGGCGTTCGCCGCGGCGTCGCAGCGCGTGCGACTCGGCCAGATGTGCACGTGCATGGCCTACCGCGAGCCGACCTACCTCGCGAAGGTCGCCGCGACGGTCGACCACGTCTCGGGCGGCCGCCTCGAGATGGGCATCGGCGCGGGCTGGTACGAGCACGAGTGGCGCGCGTACGGGTACGGGTTCCCCAGCGCGGGCGAGCGCCTGCGCGCGCTCGACGAGGGCGTGCAGATCATGGCCCGCATGTGGCGGACCGGGTCGTCGGGCACGTTCGAGGGCCAGCGCTACCAGGTGGACGGCGCCCTGTGCTACCCGCAGCCCCTCCAGCGGGTCGCGGTCGACGGCGAGGGCGCCGTGCCGAGCATCCCCCTGTGGGTCGCCGGCGGGGGCGAGAAGAAGACGCTGCGCATCGCGGCGCAGCACGCCCAGTACACGAACTTCGACGGCTCGCCGGAGGGCTTCGCCCACAAGTCCGCGGTGCTCGAGCAGCACTGCCGCGACCTGGGCCGCGACTTCGGCGAGATCACGCGGTCGGCCAACTACAACGTCGTCATCGGCGAGACCGAGCAGGACGTCGCGGACCGCCTCGCCCGGGTCGAGGAGCACGCGCGCCGGTACTTCCCCGAGAAGGCGGACGACAGCATCGCGTCGTGGCGGAACGGCCCCCTCGTCGGGACGCCGGAGCAGATCGTCGAGACCCTCACGGCGCTGCGCGCCCAGGGCCTCGGCTACGCGATCGGCTACTTCCCCTTCGCCGCGACCGACCGCGACCAGCTCGAGCTCTTCCAGCGCCAGGTCATCCCGGCCCTCCAGTCCTGATCTTCTCCCGACACCCCGCCGAGCATGTGGTCGTGGCCCGTCAGCGCGATCTGACGGGCCACAGCCACATGCTCGGCGGATGTCTGTCAGCCGTTCCCGTGCAAGGCCGCTCGGACGGCGCGCCCGATCGTCCCGACGTCTCGACCGGTGAAGCGCAGCACGTCGATCCGCCCCGTCGCGACGAGCATGTTCTGCCGGGCTCGGTCGGAGAACACCGCCCGCGGAGTGCTGTGGACGTCCTGACCGTCCAGCTCGGCGACGAGCCACCGACCGTCGCGGTAGCGCCAGGCCAGGTCGCCCCGTGCGACGACCCTCCCGCCGTGGTCGTGGACGGGGAGCTGCAGCGTGTGCGGCGCGACGCCCTCGTCGACGCAGTCAAGTCGGGCGAAGGACTCGAGCGGTGACTCGGCCCGCCCGTCGGCCATCTCCCACAGCGTGTGCCGGCTCGCGACACCGCGTCTCCCGCGCGCGTGCTCGTGCGCATGGCGCAGCCCGTCCGCGTCCGTGAGGCCCTGGTCGAGGACGGAGTCGAGCACGGCGAGGCCGTTCGCGCGCGGGAGCTCGGGGACAGCCTGCGCGAGCGCCCAGTCGAGCGTCGCGACCCGCCTG
The DNA here is from genome assembly GCF_058792115.1 of Cellulosimicrobium sp. EB106-03-01-XG111. Lineage (NCBI taxonomy): Bacteria > Bacillati > Actinomycetota > Actinomycetes > Micrococcales > Promicromonosporaceae > Cellulosimicrobium > Cellulosimicrobium sp. EB106-03-01-XG111. Next base: position 160,369 of record NZ_JBYTEQ010000007.1, on the reverse strand, counting down.
CCCCGGATCTCGGTGGTCGTCATGCCCGCGTCGAACTGCCGCAGCGCGATCCCGTCGCGGTCGAGCCGGTTGCGCCCCCGCAGGACGGCTGCCTCGGGCCGGACGGTCGGCGGCAGCCCGCGGACGCCGTGGAGGACGAGCGCACAGGACCCGACCGCCACCGCGTCCTCGCCGAAGGCGAGCAGGCCGGTCCAGGCAGCCCGGGCTCGGCGCTCGTCCCACGACCGGTCGGTGAGCGGGGCGGCACCGACGTCGTAGACGCCCCGGGTCACGCGCACGAGGGTCGCCCGCCGCGTCAGGCCGGCGACGTCCTTGTCGCTCAGGCCGTGGCCTCGGCACTGGACGGTGGAGACGAGGCCGCCCTGACCGGCGGCGACGTCGAGAAGGGTCTGCGGGATCTGGGCACGACGCACGGGTGCCACCCCACCGCACGAGGCACCGTCGCCGTCGGGCCAAGGGAGCGACCTGTGGACGCTTCCCCGACGTCGCGTCCTGTGGACGGCTCCGACGTGGCCATGGTCGCCGTCCACCATGCGGTTCGAGCCCGTCCAGCCGCGCTGGCGGGCAGTAACCGCATGTTCGGCAGGATGGGGGTCAGCCCTCTGCGACGACCATGGCCGAGGCGATGCCGGCGTCGTGCGAGATGCTCAGGTGCCAGGCCGTGATGCCGAGCGCGTCGGCGCGTGCCGCGACCGTGCCCGTGATCTCGACCTCCGGCGGGCCGCCGACGACGCGGTGCACGGTCGCGTCGTGCCAGCGCATGCCCGCCGGGGCGCCCAGCGCCTTGGCGATGGCCTCCTTCGCGGCGAACCGCGCGGCGAGCGACGCGGGCGGCAGGTCCCGCTCGGCCTCGGTGAACAGCTTCTCGCGGAGCCGGGGCGTGCGCTCCAGGGTCTCCATGAACCGCGCGACGTCCACGACGTCGATCCCCACGCCCTTGATCATGCGCCCACCCTACGGTGGCGACCAGGCCTCCCCGCCTCCACGAGCAGGTGGTCCTGGTCGACGCGTGGGCGGGGCCGGGGGCGGGGTCGGGGGCTACTCGACCGTGACCGACTTCGCGAGGTTGCGCGGCTGGTCGACGTCCAGACCCTTCGCCGTCGCGAGCGCCATCGCGAAGATCTGCAGCGGCACGACGGCCAGCAGCGGCGAGAGCAGCGTCGGGGACTCGGGGATCCAGAAGATCTCGTCCGCGTAGGGGCGCACGGCGTCGTCCCCGTCCTCGGCGATGACGAGCGTGCGCGCGCCGCGCGCCCGGATCTCCTGGATGTTCGAGATGACCTTGGAGTGCAGGCCCTCGCGGCCCTTCGGCGACGGCACGACGACGAACACCGGCTGCCCCTCGTCGATCAGCGCGATCGGCCCGTGCTTGAGCTCGCCCGCCGCGAAGCCCTCCGCGTGGATGTACGCGAGCTCCTTGAGCTTGAGCGCGCCCTCGAGCGCGACGGGGAACCCGACGTGGCGCCCGAGGAACAGCACCGACGAGGCGTCCTTCATCGACCGGGCGGTCGCGCGCACGTACTCGCCGCGCTCGATGACCGTCTGGATCTTGCGCGGCATCTCGCGCAGGTCCTCGAGGATGGCCGAGATCTCGTCGGGGAACTTGTTCCCGCGCAGCTGCGCGAGGTAGAGGCCCAGGAGGTACGCGGCGGTGATCTGCGACAGGAACGCCTTCGTCGAGGCGACCGCGATCTCCGGGCCGGCGTGCGTGTAGAGCACGGCGTCGGACTCGCGCGGGATCGTCGACCCGTGCGTGTTGACGATCGAGACGACCTTCGCGCCCTGCTCGCGCGCGTGGCGCACGGCCATGAGCGTGTCCATCGTCTCGCCGGACTGGGTCACGGCCACGACGAGCGTCTTCTCGTCGACGATCGGGTCGCGGTAGCGGAACTCGTGCGCGAGCTCGACCTCGACCGGGATGCGGCACCAGTGCTCGATCGCGTACTTCGCGACGTGGCCCGAGTACGCCGCCGTGCCGCACGCGACGACGATGATCTTGTCGACCGAGCGCAGCACGGCCTCGTCGATGCGCAGGTCGTCGAGCACGAGCTTGCCCGACGGGTCCGTGCGGCCGAGCAGCGTGTCGGCGACAGCGTGCGGCTGGTCGTGGATCTCCTTGTCCATGAAGGACGAGAAGCCGCCCTTCTCCGCGGCGGCCGCGTCCCAGTCGACCGTGTAGCGCTTCGCCTCGGCGGGGTTGCCGTCGAAGTCGGTCACCTCGACCGACGTCGGGGTGATCGTGACGATCTGGTCCTGCCCGAGCTCGAGCGCCTCCTTGGTGTGGGAGATGAACGCCGCGACGTCGGAGCCGAGGAAGTTCTCGCCCTCGCCCAGCCCGACGACGAGCGGCGAGTCGTGCCGTGCGCCCACCACCGTGTCGGGGGCGTCCGCGTGCACGGCGAGGAGCGTGAAGGTGCCCTCGAGCCGTCGCGCGACCCGGCCCATCGCGAGCGTGAGGTCCTTCGTGTCGCGGTACGCCTGCGCGAGGAGCTGCGCCGCGACCTCCGTGTCCGTCTCGGACCGGAACGTCACGCCCTCGGCGAGCAGCTCGGCCTTGAGGGTCGCGAAGTTCTCGACGATGCCGTTGTGGATCACGGCGAGGCGGCCGTCGTCCGCGAGGTGGGGGTGCGCGTTGGTGTCCGTCGGGCCGCCGTGCGTCGCCCACCGCGTGTGGCCGATCGACGCGGTGGCCGCGGGCAGGGGGTGCGTCTCGATCTCCTGCACGAGGTTCGCGAGCTTGCCCGACTTCTTCGCGAACGCGACCGCGTCGACACCGGGCGCGACGAGCGCGACCCCGGCCGAGTCGTAGCCGCGGTACTCGAGCCGTCCGAGTCCTTCGAGAGCGACGTCGAGGGGTCGCCCCGAGGCCTCTCCGACCATGGTTCCAGGGCCCACGTAGCCCACGATTCCGCACATGGTGATCGAGTCTAGCCACGGACCTGCGCCCCTTCGGGGCCGCGCGATCCCGCGGTTCTTCGTGAGGTCCGCTGCCTAATCGGAGGTGCGCGGCGCGCGCGTCCTCGTCGCCTGCCGGGTTCTCGTCCCGTGCTGGTCCGCGCCGCGTTCGCCGGGCGTGCGACGCGCGTCGCCGCGAGGCTGGTGCTCGTGCCCACCGTCCGGATCGGTCTCTCGGGGTGGCGGTACGCCGACTGGCGCGGACCGTTCTACCCCGCGGGACTCCCCCAGCGCCGCGAGCTCGAGCACGTCGCCTCGCTCTTCCCCGCCGTCGAGCTCAACGGGTCGTTCTACTCGATGCAGCGGCCGTCGTCGTTCGTCGCGTGGCGCGACCAGACACCCGAGGGCTTCACGTTCGCGGTCAAGGGCCCGCGCTTCGTCACGCACATGAAACGGCTGCGCGACGTGCGGACGCCGCTCGCCAACTTCTTCGCGAGCGGCGTCCTCGCGCTCGGGAGCAGGCTCGGGCCCGTCCTGTGGCAGCTCCCGGCGCGCACCGCCTTCGACCACGACCTGCTCGACGCGTTCCTCACGCTCCTGCCGCGCACCACCGGCGCGGCGGCGCGGCTCGCGCAGGAGCACGACGACCGCCTGCGCGCGCCCGCCTGGACGGAGACGGACGCGGACCGCCCGCTCGTGCACGCGCTCGAGCCGCGGCACGCGTCGTTCGCCACCCCGGAGGCGCTCGACCTCCTGCGCCGGCACGGGGTGGCGTTCGCCGTCTCGGACGGCGCGGGCCGGTGGCCGCTCGTCGAGGCGGTCACGAGCCCGCTCGTGTACGTGCGCCTGCACGGCGACCAGGAGCTCTACCGCAGCGGCTACCGGCCGCACGTCCTCGACGCGTGGGCCGAGCGCGTCCGCACCTGGCACGCCGCGGGCCACGACGTCGAGGTCTACCTCGACAACGACGTCGACGCCCACGCCCCGGCCGACGCGCTCGCCCTCATGGCCCGCCTGCCCGACCTCGCGCTCCCCGGCCCGGGCCCCGTCGTCGAGCCGGCACCGCGCCGTCGTCGGGCAGCACGCGGACCCGACGGCGCCCGTTGAGGCGCCCCGCGGAGGACGCCCCGCGGGGCGCGGTCGGGGCGCGGTCGGGGCGCAGTCGGGGCGCAAGGACGCCCCGTGCACCGGCACGGGCGCGCATCCGGCAGAATCGGGCGGGTGTCCTCCCCCGCCGACGACCCGTCCGACCTCCTGCGGGCCCACCTGGCCGCGCCGTCGTCCTCGCCGTACGTCGATCTCGACCGGGCCGTGTGGAGCCGCCTGTCGGAGTCGACGCCGCTGCCGCTGACCGACGACGACGTCGCCCGCCTGCGCGGCCTCGGAGACCCGATCGACCTCGCGGAGGTCGACGCCGTGTACCGGCCGCTGTCGCGCCTGCTCAACCTCTACGTCACCGCGACGTCCGGCCTGCACGAGGCGACGTCGACGTTCCTGCGCGAGGAGACCGGCAACACGCCCTACGTGATCGGCGTGGCGGGCTCGGTCGCCGTCGGGAAGTCGACGACGGCACGCGTGCTGCGCGAGATGCTGGCCCGCTGGCCGGAGACCCCGCGCGTCGAGCTCATCACGACCGACGGCTTCCTCTACCCCAACGCGGAGCTCGCGCGCCGAGGGCTCATGGACCGCAAGGGGTTCCCCGAGTCCTACGACCGTCGCGCGCTCATCCGGTTCCTGTCCAAGGTCAAGGCGGGCCACGCCGAGGTGCGGGCTCCCGTCTACGACCACCTCACGTACGACATCGTGCCGGGGGCCGAGACCGTGGTGCGCAAGCCCGACGTCCTCGTCGTCGAGGGCCTCAACGTGCTCCAGCCGGCCCGCCCCAGCGCGCACGACGAGTCGACCGTCGCCGTGTCGGACTTCTTCGACTTCTCGATCTACGTCGACGCCCGCACGCGCAACATCCGCCAGTGGTACGTGGACCGGTTCCTCGCGCTGCGCCGCACGGCGTTCGCGCGCCCCGAGTCGTACTTCCGCCGCTACGCCGACCTCACGGACGAGCAGGCGGTGGAGCGGGCGAAGTCCATCTGGGACGCCATCAACGCGCCGAACCTCGAGCAGAACATCCTGCCCACGCGCGGCCGCGCGACCCTCGTCCTCACGAAGGGCTCGGACCACTCGGTCCAGCGCGTCCGCCTGCGCAAGCTCTGACACGGCCCGCCCGGCACGCGGGCGGTGGCGGGCTCAGGTCGCGCGGGGCGGCGAGCCCGGCGTGCCCGACGACGTCGCCCCCGACGACCCGGGCGGCACCGTCCCCGAGGCGTCCGCCGTGCGCGGACCGGGCACGGGCCCGCCGGTCACCGGCCCGGTCGCCGTGCGCCCGTCGGCCGTCGCGCCCCCGCCGGGCGTGGTCGTGGTCGGCGTCCCGCCGGTCGTCGGCGCGGTCCCGGCCGGGCCGGTCGCGTCCTCCCCGGCGGGCACCTGCGGCGTCGGCGGCAGCTCGCCGCGCTGGCGCGCCCGCATCATGAGCACGCGGTCGATGACGAACCCGCTCCCGACGCCCAGCACGATGCCCACGACCATCGCGAGCAGCGGCTCGTGGCCCAGCCACCGGGCGGCGACGAGCCCGATGAGCACCGAGTAGACGGCCCACGTCACCGCCGCGACGGCGGAGAACGCCATGAAGCGGCGCCGCGGGTACCCGACGGCGCCGGCCGTCATGTTCACCGCGACGCGGCCCACGGGGATGTAGCGCGCCGCGAGGATGAACGACGCGCCGCGGTGCGCGAGGGCGCGCTCGGCCCACGCCACGGCGCGACGCCCGCGGGGCGTGCGCAGGATGCGGAGGCGCTCCGTGCCGACGGCGCGGCCGATCGCGAACGCGATCTGGTCCCCGGTCCAGGCGCCCAGGGCCGCGACGAGGAGCACGAGGACGAGGTTCGGCTCGCCGGTCGCGTGCGCGGAGACCGCGAGCGTGATGACGACCGACTCGCTCGGGACCGGCGGGAAGAACCCGTCGATCGTCGCGAAGCCGAACAGCGCGGGATAGATCCACGCGGACGCCGCGAGGGCGAGAATCCAGTGCTCGAGATTCTCCAGGAAGATCGACACGGCGTCGGGCAACGGCGTCCTCGTTCGTCTGCTGGCGGGGAGGCCAGGCGGGCGGTGGCGACAGGTCGGTCGTCCTGCACCAGGACAAGCCTACGGAGCGCGAGGACGACGACCATCAGGGAGACCCCCGGTTCACCCCTGAGGACCCCGGCGCGACGGCGCCGCGCCGCTGACGAGTCTGCCGTGCCGACCGCCGCGGGTCGTCATCCCGACGGACGACTTCCCGCGGCGGCCCCTCCGTCGTGAGGACCAGGGCCGCGGACGCCCGGAGCGCTAGCTCCCGGCGCCCGGGAGCCGCGCGACCCCGAGGGTCGAGGACAGCGTGCGCAGGTCGGCGGCGTCGAGGTAGAGCTCACCCCGCAGGTGGTCCGTCTCGTGCTGGACGATGCGCGCGGGCCACCCGGTGAGCACGTCGTCGAACGGCTCGCCGGCCTCGTCCTGGCCCGTGAGCCGGACGGCGTGGGCGCGGGTCCGCTCGGCCTGCCAGCCGTGCACCGAGAGGCAGCCCTCGAAGAACGTGCGGGTCTCCTCGCCGACGACCTCGTAGCGCGGGTTCACGAGCACCCGGTACTCCAGGGGGCTCCGCTCCCGGTCGTCGTCGACGTCCGGCGCACCCGGGTCCTCGACCACGGCCACCGCGAGGCCGAGGCCGACCTGCGGCGCGGCGAGCCCCACGCCCGGCGCCGCGCGCATCGTCGCGCGCATCGCGTCGAGGAAGCGCGGCAGCACGTCGCCCAGCTGGCCCGCGTACGGCACGGCCGGCGTGCGCAGGACGGGGTGCCCGGCCTGCACGATCGGCAGGACGCCGTCGGGGTAGGCGGCGAGGAGCGCGAGGACGTGCTCGCGCAGCGCCTCGTCGACCCCCTGCCGCACGGTCGTGCCCGCCTCGCGTCCCGTCGACCGTCCCGACGCGCTCACAGGGCGAGCCGCTCGCGCACGACGCCCGCGAGCTGCCCGGCGACCGCGTCGGCCTGCTGCTGCGTCGCCGCCTCGACCATGACCCGCACGAGGGGCTCGGTGCCCGACGGCCGCAGGAGCACGCGGCCCGTCTCGCCGAGCGACCGCTCGGCACCGGCGACCGCGGCCAGCAGCGCCTCGTCGGTCGACGCCCGCGCCTTGTCCACGCCCGGGACGTTGAGGAGGGTCTGCGGGAGCCGCTGCACGACGCCCGCGAGGTCCGCGAGCTTCTGGCCCGTCGCGCGCACCCGCGCCGCGAGCTGGAGCGCCGTGAGCACGCCGTCGCCCGTCGTCGCGTAGCGCGACATGACGATGTGCCCGGACTGCTCGCCACCCAGGCCGTAGCCGTGGGCGCGCATCTCCTCGAGCACGTACCGGTCGCCGACCGCGGTCTGGACGGTGCTGATCCCCGCCGCGCGCATCGCGAGCAGGAGCCCGAGGTTGCTCATCACCGTCACGACGAGCGTGTCGTGCGGGAGCGCGCCCTCGTCCTTGAGCGCGAGGGCGAGGACGCCCATGATCTGGTCGCCGTCGACCACGGTGCCACCGTGGTCGACCGCGATGCAGCGGTCCGCGTCGCCGTCGAACGCGACGCCGAAGTCGGCCTCGGACGCGACGACGACGGCCTGGAGCTGCTCCGGGTGGTTCGAGCCACACGCCGCGTTGATGTTGCGGCCGTCGGGGCTCGCGTTGATGACGACGACGTCCGCGCCGGCCGCACGCAGCGCCGCGGGACCGACGTCGCTCGCCGCGCCGTTGGCGCAGTCGACCGCGATCCGCAGGCCGGCCAGGGGCTTGTGGTCCTCGTCGGCGCCGATGCTCGACATGAGGTGCTCGACGTACGCGCCGCCCGCGCGGCCCGAGTCCGGGGAGATGCGGCCGACGACGCCGTGCGTCGGGCGCTCCCACTCCTGGCCCAGCAGGCTCTCGATGCGGTCCTCGACCGCGTCGTCGAGCTTCACGCCGCCGCGCGCGAGGAACTTGATCCCGTTGTCCTGCATCGGGTTGTGCGAGGCCGAGATGACCACCCCGAAGTCGATGTCCATGGTGCTCGTCAGGTAGGCGACCGCGGGCGTCGGCAGCACGCCGACGTCCTTGACGTCGACGCCCGCGCTCGCGAGCCCCGCGATGAGCGCCGCCCCGAGGAACTCCCCGGACACGCGCGTGTCGCGCCCGACGACCGCGCGCGGGCGGTGCCCCTCCTCCTGGCCGCTCGCGAGCACACGAGCCGCGGCGACGCCGAGGTCCAGCGCGAGCTCCGCCGTCACGTTCCCGTTCGCGAGACCGCGCACCCCGTCGGTGCCGAAAAGCCGTCCCATGGAAGTCCTTCCCCTCGTACCGGCCGTACGCCGACCGTACGACCGTCAGCCGCTGCCCGCCGTCGGCGGGTCTTGGTCACCGCTCCTCACAAACGCCGTCGGCCCCGGCGGACGAGGTCCACCGGGGCCGACGAGCGCACAGCGCAGGATCAGCGCTTGGAGTACTGCGGTGCCTTGCGGGCCTTCTTGAGACCGGCCTTCTTGCGCTCGACGACGCGGGCGTCGCGAGTGAGGAAGCCGGCCTTCTTCAGCGCGGGGCGGTTGTGCTCGGCGTCGATCGCGTTGAGCGCGCGCGCGATCGCCAGGCGCAGCGCGCCGGCCTGGCCCGAGGAGCCGCCACCCGTGATGCGGGCGACGACGTCGAAGCGACCCTCGACGTCGACCAGCTTCAGCGGGGAGTTGACGAGCTGCTGGTGGACCTTGTTCGGGAAGTAGTCCTCGAGCGTGCGCCCGTTGACCTTCCACTGGCCGGTGCCGGGGACGAGGCGCACGCGCGCCACGGCCTCCTTGCGGCGGCCCAGGGCCTGGCCGGGGGCGGTGATGCTCTGGCCGCGGCCCGTGGGGGCGGCGGACTCGGAGGTGTAGGTGCTGGGCGTCTCGTCGCCCAGGGTGTCGGTGTCGACGGTGGTCTCGGCCACGGGTGGTGTCCTCGCGTCTCTCTGTGCGCTACGCCTGAGCGGCGATTACTGCGCGACCTGGGTGATCTCGAACGGCTTCGGCTGCTGCGCGGCGTGCGGGTGCTCGGCACCCGCGTAGACCTTCAGCTTGCCGAACTGGGCGCGACCGAGGGTCGTCTTGGGGAGCATGCCGCGCACGGCCTTCTCGACGGCACGCTCGGGGTGCTTGTCGAGCAGGTCGCCGTAGGCGACGGCACGCAGACCACCCGGGTAACCGGAGTGGTTGTAGGCCATCTTCTGCTCGCGCTTGTTGCCGCTCAGGGCGACCTTGCCGGCGTTGATGACGATGACGAAGTCACCGCCGTCGACGTGCGGAGCGAAGGTCGGCTTGTGCTTGCCGCGCAGCAGGGTGGCCACGTGGGTGGCCAGGCGGCCCAGGACGACGTCGGTCGCGTCGATGACGTACCAGTCGCGCTGGACGTCGCCGGGCTTCGGGGTGTACGTACGCACGGTCGTAGCCTTCGTTTCTGTCTCAGGATGTCTTCTTCGACCGCTGAAGCGTGCGGCCGAGAGGGCAGGTCGTTGCGCGGCGGGCTCGGTCGACACCCGCTCCTTGGCCGGCAGCGAGTGGGCGCGCTAGCGACACGGGTGTCGTGAGATGAGCACAACGACTCACCAGACTACCCGCGAGGCAGGCCGCCGGTCAAAGCGGCCGGACGCTCCCGGACGCACGTCTCGCAGCGCGTCGAGCGGGCCACGTGGACGCAGCCGGGGCAGTACAGGCGCAGGGTCCGGCAGCTCGGGTCGGCGCAGTTCTCGTACTTCGCCGTCGCAGCCCCGCACGCCGTGCACGCGCCGAGCGGCGTCGACCCCGGGCCGAGCTCGACGTGCATGCGCTCGTCGAACACGTAGAGCGACCCCTCCCACAGCCCCTGCGAGCCGAACACCTCGCCGTAGCGCACCACGCCGCCGTCGAGCTGGTAGACCTCCTCGAACCCGCGGGCGCGCAGGAGGGCCGACAGCACCTCGCACCGCACGCCCCCCGTGCAGTACGTGACGACGGGCCGGCCCTTGAGGTCGTCGTAGCGGCCGGAGTCGATCTCGGCGACGAAGTCCCGCGTGGTCGCGACGTCGGGCACGACGGCCCCGCGGAAGCGGCCGATCGCCGCCTCGAACGCGTTGCGGCCGTCGAGCATCACGACGTCGTCGCCGCGCTCCTCGACGAGGTCGTGCAGCGCCTGCGGGCTCAACCGCTCCCCGCCGCCGACGACGCCGTGCTCGTCGACCCGGACCTCGTCCGGCACGCCGAACGCGACGAGCTCGGGGCGCACCTTGACGGACAGGCGCGGGAAGTCGCGACCCGTGCCGTCCGACCACTTCACGTCGACGCCCTCGAAGCCCGGGTACCGGCGCGTGGTCTTCACGTACTGCTTGAGGTCCTCGACCGTCCCGCCGAGGGTCGCGTTGATCCCGTGCTCCGACACGATCACGCGCCCCGTGAGGTGCCACCGCTCCCCCAGCGCCTGCTGCCAGAGCTGCACGGCCCGCGGGTCGGGCAGCGGCGTGAAGGCGTAGAAGAGCACGATCTTGTGGACGGCCATGCCCACCAGGATAGGGACGGCTAGCGCGCCCGACGGACGCGCTCGACGTCCCAGACCGGCTCCGGCGCCTCGACGACCTCGCCGTCCTCGCGGAACACGAGGAAACGGTCGAAGCCGCGCGCGAACCACCGGTCGTGCGTCACCGCGAGCACGGTGCCCTGGAAGGCCGCGAGCCCTGCCTCGAGCGCCTCCGCCGAATGCAGGTCGAGGTTGTCGGTCGGCTCGTCGAGCAGGAGCAGCGTCGCGCCGTCGAGCTCGAGGAGCAGGATCTGGAAGCGCGCCTGCTGGCCGCCCGAGAGCGTCTCGAAGCGCTGCTCCGCCTGGCCCACGAGCTCGTACCGGTCGAGCGCCCGGCTCGCGCCCTCGCGCCCCATCCCCGCTCGGTGCCCCTCGCCGCGGTGGAGGATCTCCAGCAGCGTGCGCCCGCGCAGCTCCGGGTGGTCGTGGTTCTGCGCGAACCATCCGGGCCGCACCCGCGACCCGAGCACGGCCCGGCCCGTGTGCGCCACGGGGGCGGGTGCCGCCGGGCCGCCGGCCACGTCGTCCGGCACGGTGCCCGGCTCGGGGTCGCTCCCGCCCGCGGCGAGGAGGCGCAGGAAGTGCGACTTGCCGGACCCGTTCGAGCCGAGCACCGCGACGCGCTCGCCGAAGAACACCTCGACGTCGAACGGCTTCATGAGCCCCGTGAGCTCGAGCCGCTCGCACGTCACCGCGCGCTTGGCCGTCCGCCCGCCCGTGAGCCGCACGGTCACGTTCTGGTCGCGAGCGACCACCTCGGGACGCCCCGCCTCCTCGAACTTGCGCAGGCGCGTGCGCGCGGCCTGGTACCGGCTCGCGAGCCCGTCGTTGAACGCGGCCTTCGTCTTGAGCGTCCGGACGAGCTCCTGGAGCTTGGCGTGCTCCTCGTCCCAGCGCCGCGCGAGCTCGGCGAGCCGGTCGCGTCGGTCGGCGCGGGCCTGGGCGTACGTCGCGAAGCCGCCGCCGTGCACCCACACCGTGCCGCCGCCCGGCGTCGGCTCGAGCGTCGCGACCTGCGTCGCGGTGCGCGACAGCAGCTCCCGGTCGTGGGACACGAAGAGGACCGTCTTGGACGACGCGACGAGCCGCTCCTCGAGCCAGCGCTTCGTCGGCACGTCGAGGTGGTTGTCCGGCTCGTCGAGCAGCAGGACCTCCTCCGGCCCGCGCAGCAGCGCCGTGAGCGCGAGCCGCTTCTGCTCGCCCCCCGACAGCGAGCGCACGTCGCGCCACTGCGCCTTCTCGAACGGGACCGACAGCACCTCGTCGGTCACCTCGTCCCAGCCGGCCTCGGCGTCGTAGCCGCCCACGTCCGCCCAGTCCACGAGGGCCTGCGCGTAGCGGAGCTGGGCGGGCTCGTCGTCGACCGTCATGATGCCGTGCTCGGCGGCCGCGAGCTCGAGCGCCGCCTCGCGGACGGCGGTCGGCGCGAGCCCGACGAGCAGGTCGCGCACCGTGCGGTCGTCGTCGATGCGGCCCACGTCCTGGCGCATGACCCCGAGCCCGCCGCTGCGCACGACGGCGCCCCCGTGCGGCGCGACCTCGCCGGTGACGATGCGCAGCAGCGTCGACTTCCCGACGCCGTTGGGCCCTACGAGCGCGACGCGCGCGCCGTCCGCGACCCGCAGGTCGACGCCGTCGAGCAGGGTGCGCCCGTCGGGCAGGTGATACGTGACGTCGCTGAGGTCGAGGTGTCCCACCCCGTCATGGTCCCCGACGTCGGCCGCGCGGTCACGCGCTTTGTGGACGCCCGCCCGAGGGGCTCAGCGCCGGCCGCCCCCGAGGAGACCGCCCAGACCGCCCAGGAGGTCGCCGAGACCGCCCCCGGAGCCCGAGCCGCCGCTCAGCAGCCCGCCGAGGACGTCACCCAGTCCGCCCCCGCCGGTCTGCGGAGCTCCCGACCGCTCGCCCGCGCTCTTCCCCGCCGCGGAGCCGGTGCCGGTGCCGGTCGGGGCGCCGCCCGGCGCTCCGGCACCGCCGAGCTGCTTCGCGAGGAAGGCCAGCGCGATCGGCGCGAGCGCGGGCAGCACCTTGGCGAGCAGGTCCTTGCCGGTGCCCGTCGAGTCGGCGAGCTGCGCGACGACCGCCTGCTCGTTCTGCCCGAACACGTGCCCGACGATCTTGCGGCCGTCGTCCGTGTCGACGTCGTCGAGGTCGACCCCGCCCTCGACGAGCGCGGGGTCGTGCTGCGCGACGGCCTCGCCGAGCGACGCCGCGCCCGCCGGGTCCTGCGCGTTCGCGCGCAGCCCGCCCAGCAGCGCGGGCAGCGCCGCGCCGACCGCGCGCTGCGCCGTCGCCTCGTCGACGCCGAGCCGACCGGCGAGCTGGTCGAGCGGGACGGTGGACAGGATGTCGTCGATGCCGGCCATGGCGTCGTCCTCCGGGTACGTGTTCAGCGGATCGCTGCGGCGCGGTGGTGCGGCGATCGCGCGAGCGGTGCGGTGCGGTGCGGTGCGGTGCGGCCCCACCGTAGTCCCGGCGCGACGTCCTCGCAGGCACGAGCGTCCGGGGCTGCGTCCGTCCCCGCGAGGTGCCAGGGTGGAATGCATGAGCGAAGACACCACCGCCACGAGCCCCGACCCGGAGACGGGCGCCGAGGGCGACACCGACCAGCTCCAGCCCGAGGAGACGCTCCTCGACCGCGGCGTGGACGACGTGCTCGACGAGGGCTACTCCCCGCCCGAGCGCCCCCGCTCGAACCACTTCGGCGAGACGCCGTGGGAAGAGGTGCACGGCGAGACCCTCGACCAGCGCCTGGCCGAGGAGGAGCCGGAGGAGTGGGAGCGCGACCCGTCCGAGCGCCCCGACGAGACCCGCGCGGGCCGCCTCGTCGCGGACCCCGACGCCCTCGACGGGCGCCAGAACGACACGTACGCCGACGACGAGGGGATCTCCGGGGGCGCCGCCGGCGCCGAGGAGGCCGCCGTCCACGTCGTCGAGGAGCCCTGAGGTCGGGGAGCCCTGAGGTCGAGGAGCACCGAGGACGAGCGCCCGCCCGCGGCCGGCTCAGGCCGGCTCGCGGGGCGGCGCGTCCTCCCAGACGTCCTCCTCGTTCCGCACGGCGCGGATGCGGTCGGCACGCGCCGCGAGCTCGGCGTCGGGCGGGTAGGTGACCTCCTCGAGCACGAGCCCGTGCGCGGGCACCACGCCCGCCCCCGCGTCCCGGCGCCGGCTCGCGAGGAGCTCGGCGGGCCAGCCCACGCCGCGCCGCCCCTCCCCCACGGCGAGCGACGCGCCGACGAGCGCGCGCACCATGTTGTGGCAGAACGCGTCCGCGCGGACGTGCGCGACGACGAGTCCCGCGTCGGGCCCGTCCGTCGGGCGCGACCACGACAGGTGCTGCAGCTCGCGGATCGTCGTCGCGCCGGGTCGCGGCTTGCAGAACGCGGCGAAGTCCCGCACCCCGAGCAGGGGCCGCACGGCCGCGTCCATCGCCGCGACGTCGAGCGGTCGGCGGTTCCACAGCACCCACTCCCGGCGCAGCGGGTCGCGCTGCGCCGGGTCGTCCGCCACGCGGTAGGTGTACGCGCGGTGCAGCGCGGAGAAGCGGGCGTCGAACCCGGCCGGTGCCCGCGTCGCGCGGTGCACGACGACGTCCCCCGGCAGCACGCCGCCCAGCCGCGCGACGAGCGCGTCCCCCGGCGCGCGGTCGGACCGGCCGGGCAGCGCCTCCCACTGCGCCCGCGCGAGGTCGACGTGCGCGACCTGGCCCCGCGCGTGCACGCCCGCGTCCGTGCGGCCCGCGACCGTGAGCCGTGGCGCCGCGCCCCGCAGGATCGTCGCGAGCCCCTCCTCGATCGTCCCCTGCACCGTGCGCAGCGTCGGCTGCCGCGCCCAGCCGGCGAACGCCGTCCCCTGGTAGGCGAGGTCCAGGCGCACGCGCACGACGTCGTCCGGCACGTCGGGTCGCGGGGCGTCGGGGTCCGGGAGTGCGGGGGGCGGGACGGCGGTCACGGGAGATCACCGTAGTCGCCCGCCCGTGCGCCGCGCGCGCCGCCGTGCCTACGCTGCCGCCCATGACCGGCGACCCGCACGACGTCCGCACGCTCGCCGTCGACTGCGGCGGGGGCGGGATCAAGGCGAACGTGCTCGACGCGTCGGGCACCGCGCACGCCGCGGCCGTGCGCGTCCCCACGCCCTACCCCCTCCCGCCCGACCTTCTCGTCGAGACGGTCGCCGGCATCGCGGCCACGCTGCCTCCCGCGGACCGGGTCACGGTGGGCATGCCCGGGATGATCCGGCGCGGCGTCGTCGTGCACACGCCCCACTACGTGACGCGCAGCGGGCCGCGGTCGCGCGTGGACCCCGCGCTCGTCGAGGCGTGGACGAGCTTCGACGTCCGCGCCGCCGTCGAGCACCGGCTCGGCGTCCCGGCGCTCGTGCTCAACGACGCCGAGGTGCACGGCGCGGGCGTCGTCGCGGCGTCCGGGCTCGAGCTCGTGCTGACGCTGGGGACGGGGCTCGGCTCCGCGCTGTTCCACGGGGGTCGGCTCGCCCCGCACCTCGAGTGGTCGCGGGCGCCCGTGCGGCGCGGCACCACGTACGACGAGTACGTCGGCGAGCCCGAGCGTCGCCGCCTCGGCGACGGGCTCTGGTCGCGGCGGGTCCTCGCGGTCGTCGAGGGCCTGCGGCCCGTGTTCTGGTGGGACCGCCTCTACCTGGGCGGGGGCAACTCGCGGCGGATCACGCCGAGCGTCCTCGACCGGCTCGGCGACGACGTCGTCGTGGTGCCGAACTCGGCGGCGCTCGTCGGGGGCGCTCGCGCATGGGACCTCCCGCCCGCCTGACCCCTCAGCCACCCTCTCAGCGACGGGCCGTGCGGCGCTGAGGCGCCCCTTCGGCGGGGCGGGGACCCGGCGCGGCTCCCGCGGTGCGGAGTCCCGCCGCGGACCCGGAGGAGCCCGGCGTGGCGTCCGCTCCCCCGTCCCCGGGCGACGCGCCCGCGGCCAGCGTGCGGTGGGCGCCGAGCAGGACGCGGTTGAACGCCACGGGCGCGTCCAGGCTCACCAGGTGCCTCGCACCCGGGACGACGACGAGCCGGGCCGTGGCCCCACCCGCGCGCGCCGCGGCGAGGAACCCGCGCTCCCCGAGCCGGAAGTGGTCCCAGCGGCCGTTGACGAGCCAGACCGGCGAGTCCGCCGCCGCGAGAGCCCGGACCGGGTCGACCGCCCCCACCTCGCGCAGGATCGCGCTCATGACGTCCAGGGCGAACCCGCCCGCCGCGAGGTCGGCGCCGGCCTGGGGCGTCATCGCCCGGTCGACGAGCGCCTGGTTCAGCCCGGCGCCCCCGTCCGGGAGCCGCTCGATGCCGCGCGCGAGGACGAGCCAGCCGCCGCGCAGACGCGTCGACGGCGGCGTCGAGCACGCGGCGGCGACCAGACCCACGACGCGCTCCGGGTGGCGCGCGCGCGTCTCGATCGCGACGTAGCCCCCGAGGGACAGCCCGACGACGAGCGCGCGTCCGCCGACCTCGTCGATCCCGGCCGCGACCGCCTCGACCGCGCCGTCGAGCGTGAACGCCTCGCCGCGCCGCGCCCCGTGGCCCGGCAGGTCCACCGCGAGGGCCCGCACCCCGGCGCGGCGCAGCGCCGCGAGCTGGTCGCGCCACATCGAGCGTGACGTGCGCGAGCCGTGCACGAGGACGACGGGCGGCCACGCCCCGGTCCGGGGCGACGCGTCGGTGGAGGTCACGTCTCGACCGTAGGCCCAGGACCTCGCGAGATCGACCCGAGGTCACGAGGTCGACCCCGGAGGGTCGGTCTCCGCACTCCGGGTCGATCTCGACAGTCCGCCGGGCGGCCCCGGCCCCGGCCCGACGGCGCCCGTCTCCCGGCCGCGGCAGGGCTCACGACGCGCGAGGCTCACGACACGGCAGGGCCCGGGACCGTGCGGTCCCGGGCCCTGCGCGACGAACCCCTGGAGGGCTCGGCGGGGAGAGGAGGCTCAGGCCTCCTTCTTCTCCTCCGTGGCGTCCTCGACGGGCGCGTCCTGGACGTCCTCGACGGCGGCGTCCTCGACGGGCGCGTCCTCGACCTTGTCGGCCTTCTTGGACGGCTTGTCGGCCTTCTTCTTGCTCGCCTTCTCGGCAGCCTTCTCCGCCTCGCGGACGACGGCCTGCTTCGGGCTGACGGGCTCGGTCACGAGCTCGATCACCGCGAGGGGCGCGTTGTCGCCCTTGCGCGTGCCGACCTTCGTGATGCGCGTGTAGCCACCCTCACGCTCCGCCATCTGCGGGGCGATCTCGGTGAACAGCGTGTGCACCACGGACTTGTCGCGGACGACGCGCAGGACGCGACGGCGCGCGTGCAGGTCGCCGCGCTTGGCGAACGTGATGAGGCGCTCGGCCACCGGGCGCAGGCGCTTCGCCTTGGTCTCGGTGGTCGTGATGCGGCCGTGCTCGAAGAGCTGGGTGGACAGGTTCGCGAGCATCAGGCGCTCGTGAGCCGGTCCGCTGCCGAGCCGGGGGCCCTTGGCGGGGGTAGGCATGGGATGTGCTCCTTGGGAAGTGATCGCGCCGCAGGTGCGGACCCGGACGCGCTGAGGTGTCTAGAGCCGCAGGCTCAGTACTGCTGCTCGGTGTCCGAGAACGTCGCCTCGTCGTCGTCGCCCTCGTAGTAAGCGGCGGCCGACGGGTCGAAGTCGAGCGGCGAGTCCTTGAGGGACAGGCCGAGCTCGGCGAGCTTCTCCTTCACCTCGTTGATGGACTTCGCACCGAAGTTGCGGATGTCCAGCAGGTCCGCCTCGCTGCGTGCGACGAGCTCGCCCACCTGGTGGATGCCCTCGCGCTTGAGGCAGTTGTACGAGCGGATCGTGAGGTTGAGCTCCTCGATCGGCAGCGCCAGGTCCGCGGCCAGGGCCGCGTCCGTCGGCGACGGACCGATCTCGATGCCCTCGGCCTCGACGTTGAGCTCGCGGGCGAGGCCGAAGAGCTCCACCAGCGTCTTGCCGGCCGACGCGAGCGCGTCGCGCGGCGAGATCGCCGGCTTCGTCTCGACGTCCACGACCAGCTTGTCGAAGTCCGTGCGCTGCTCGACACGCGTCGCCTCGACCTTGTAGGTCACCTTGAGGACCGGCGAGTAGATCGAGTCGACCGGGATCCGGCCGATCTCGGCGTCGAACGACTTGTTCTGCGAGGCCGAGACGTAGCCACGGCCGCGCTCGACGGTCAGCTCGATCTCGAGCTTGCCCTTGTCGTTGAGCGTGGCGATGTGCAGCTCGGGGTTGTGGACCTCCACACCCGCGGGCGGGACGATGTCCGCCGCGGTGACCGCACCAGCACCCTGCTTGCGCAGGTACATCACGACGGGCTCGTCGTTCTCCGAGGAGACGACGAGGTTCTTGATGTTGAGGATGACCTCGGTCACGTCCTCCTTCACACCCGGCACGGTGGTGAACTCGTGGAGCACACCGTCGATGCGGATGGAGGTGACCGCCGCGCCCGGGATGGACGACAGCAGCGTGCGACGCAGCGAGTTGCCGAGCGTGTAGCCGAAGCCGGGCTCCAGCGGCTCGATGGAGAAGCGCGAACGGTTCTCCGAGATGACCTCTTCGGTCAAGGTGGGGCGCTGTGCGATCAGCACTGGTGGTTTCCTTTCGGTGAGCGTCCGCCATATGACGCTGCACGGTTCAAGGCGAGGTGCGTGCCTGCGGCACGCGGCCCCGGCCGGGACTCTGTCCACCCGGCCGGGAAGGGTGCGTCGACCCCGTCAGGAGGCGGCTGCCCCGTGACGGGCGCCGTCGACGGGCTCGGCCGATCGGTGACCGGGCGGCCCGTCGACGGCACGCCGACGACGAGGGTCAGACGCGACGACGCTTGGGCGGCCGGCACCCGTTGTGCGCCTGCGGCGTCACGTCCTGGATCGAGCCGACCTCGAGGCCGGCCGACTGCAGCGAGCGGATCGCCGTCTCACGACCCGAGCCCGGGCCCTTGACGAAGACGTCGACCTTCTTCATGCCGTGCTCCTGCGCCTTGCGGGCAGCGGCCTCGGCCGCGAGGCCGGCGGCGAAGGGGGTCGACTTGCGGGAGCCCTTGAAGCCGACGTCGCCGCCGGAGGCCCACGCGATCACGGCGCCCGACGGGTCCGTGATCGACACGATCGTGTTGTTGAACGTGCTCTTGATGTGCGCCTGGCCGGCGGGGACGTTCTTCTTGTCCTTGCGACGAGGCTTGCGCCCAGCGGCGGCGCGAGTCTTGGGAGGCATGTCCTTCTTCTCTCCTGGTCTGAGGTGGTCTGACCGCGGGGATCTCCACCCGGCACGGCACGGACCGTGAGGTCCGGGTCAGTGCGCGAGCAGGGCCCGCCCTGCGGACTGGCTCAGCGGGCCTTCTTCTTGCCGGCCACGGTGCGCTTCGGTCCCTTGCGCGTGCGCGCGTTGGTCTTCGTGCGCTGACCGCGCACGGGCAGGCCGCGGCGGTGACGCAGGCCCTGGTAGGTGCCGATCTCGACCTTGCGGCGGATGTCGGCGGCCACCTCACGACGGAGGTCACCCTCGAGCTTGTAGTTGCCCTCGAGGTAGTCGCGGAGCGCGACGAGCTCGGCGTCGCCGAGGTCCTTGACGCGGGCGTCCGGGCTGATGCCGGTAGCGGCCAGCGTCTGCTGGGCGCGGGTACGGCCGACGCCGTAGATGTAGGTGAGCGCGACCTCGAGCCGCTTGTCGCGGGGGAGGTCGACGCCGATGAGACGTGCCATGTGCCTTTCGGCTCCTCGTGCTTCGTCGGAGGTCTGTCGCACCGCCCTCCCACGGGGAGCTCCGTGGGCCCCGGCCTCCGAGCCGGGGGTTCCCCTGCCTGTGGCGTTCTCCTCCCGGACTCGCGTCCGGGGTGCCGAGCAGGTTCGTGGTGGTGCGCTGGTGGCCGGCCGTCGTCGTGACGGGCGGCCTGGTGATCGCGGTCCCGGAGGACCGTCACCCGTGGCGCAGGTGAGGGCTCAGCCCTGGCGCTGCTTGTGCCGCAGGTTCTCGCAGATCACCATGACGCGACCGTGCCGGCGGATCACCTTGCACTTGTCGCAGATCTTCTTGACGCTGGGCTTGACCTTCATCTTCGTTCCCTCAGTGGTGCCCCGCTCCGGGCGCGACCGACGAGCGGCCCCGGTGGTCCCGGGTGCGAGGCGGGTGAGTGGGTGGACGCGTGACGACTACTTGTAGCGGTAGACGATGCGGCCGCGGGACAGGTCGTACGGGCTCAGCTCGACCACGACCCGGTCCTCGGGGAGGATCCGGATGTAGTGCTGGCGCATCTTGCCCGAGATGTGCGCGAGAACCTTGTGCCCGTTGGCCAGCTCCACGCGGAACATCGCGTTCGGCAGGGCCTCGACCACGCTGCCCTCGATCTCGATGACACCGTCCTTCTTTGCCATGTCCTCCGCTAACTCTCGTCTGAACTGCTAGGACTCCCGCGCACGCCCGACCCGAGGGTCGTCCGATCGTGGGAGGTGCGTGGAGCCGCGTGCGGGGGTCGGTCGCCCGGGTCCCGAGGGACGGGGGCCGGATGAACGACGTGCACGGACTACACCCGACGGACCATCCTACGGCATCCGACAAGAGACGGGAAACCGTGGCGGGGACGAACGCGGTGCGACGCGTCACTCCCCCGTCGTGCGACGGGTGCCGTCGGGCGCTGCCGGACGGGAGCGAGCCGGACCGCGGCGGGCCGGTGCGCGGTCAGGCCGCGAGCGGTGCGACGCGGACGCCGAGCTCCGCGAGCTCCGCGGCGCCGCCGTCGGGCGCGGTGAGGACCCAGATGCCCTCGTCGAGGATCGCGACGCTGTGCTCCCAGTGCGCCGCGCGGGTGCCGTCGTCGGTCACGACCGTCCAGTCGTCCTCGCACACCTCGGTGAACCGCTCGCCCCGCGTGAGCATGGGCTCGATCGCGAGGCACATGCCCGGGCGCAGCCGCGGGCCCTTGTCGCGCGTGCGGTAGTTCGGGACGTCCGGGGGCTGGTGCATCGCAGACCCGATCCCGTGTCCGACGTAGTCCTCGACGATGCCGTAGGTCACGCCGTCCGACTCCCCCGAGGCGCGCACCGAGTCCTCGATGGCGGCCCCGACGTCGCACAGCCGCTCGCTCGTCGCGAGGGCGGCGATGCCCGCCCACATGGCGCGACGCGTCGCCTCGACGAGCGCCTCGTCGTGCGGGTCGCCCTCGCCGAGGACGAACGAGACCGCCGAGTCGCCGTGCCAGCCGTCGACGACGGCCCCGCAGTCGACGGAGACGACGTCCCCCGGGCGCAGCTCGCGCGGGCCCGGGATGCCGTGGACGACCTCGTCGTTCACCGACACGCACAGCGACGCCGGGTACCCCTCGTACCCGAGGAACGACGGCGTCGCCCCCGCGTCGGCGATGACCGCCGCGGCGAGCGCGTCGAGGTCCGCCGTCGTCATGCCCGGGCGGACGGCGTCGCGCACCGTCCCGAGCGCACGCGCCACCACGAGGCCGGCGCTGCGCATCGACCGGACCTGGTCGTGCGTCTTGTACTCGATGCGCTCGCGACCGAACACCCTGCTGCTCCTCAGTACCGACGGACGGACGGACGCGCGCTCAGCCGACGAGCGCGGTCAGCGCCGACACGATGCGGCCGGTGACCTCGTCGATGTCGCCGATGCCGTCGACGCGGACCAGCAGACCGCGGTCGGCGTAGGCGGAGGTGAGCGGCGCCGTCTGCTCGGCGTAGATGTCGAGGCGGCGTGCGATGGCCTCCTCCGTGTCGTCCTCGCGACCCTCGATCTCCGCGCGCTTCGCGAGGCGGGCGAGCAGCTCGTCACGGTCCGCCGTGAGCTCCACGACGCCGTCGAGCGCGACGCCCAGGTCGGTGAGGATCGCGTCGAGCTCGACGACCTGGGCCGCGTTGCGCGGGTAGCCGTCGAGGATGAACCCCCGCGCGGCGTCGTCCTGCGCGAGACGGTCGCGGACCATCGCGTTCGTCACCGAGTCGGGGACGAGGTCGCCCTTCGCGGTGTACTCCTGCGCGAGGCGCCCGAGCTCCGTGCCGCCCTTGATGTTCGCCCGGAAGATGTCGCCGGTCGAGATCGCCGGGATGGACAGCCGCTCGGCGAGCCGGGCGGCCTGCGTCCCCTTGCCCGCTCCCTGCGGGCCCATGATGACGAGGCGCGCGGGGCGCGGTGCGGACTGGCCGTCGGTGGCGTTGCTCAACGGAGGAACCCTTCGTAGTGGCGCTGCTGCAGCTGGGAGTTGATCTGCTTGACCGTCTCCAGGCCGACGCCGACGACGATGATGATCGAGGAGCCACCGAACGGGATGTTCGTGCTCACGCCGAGCCCGATGAGGACCAGCGTCGGCAGCAGTGCGACGAGCGCGAGGTAGATGGCACCCGCGGAGGTGATGCGGGTGATGACGTAGTCGAGGTACTCGGCGGTCGGCCGACCGGCGCGGATGCCCGGGATGAAGCCGCCGTACTTCTTCATGTTGTCCGCGACCTCGTCCGGGTTGAACGTGATCGACGTGTAGAAGAAGCAGAAGAACAGGATCATCAGCACGTACAGCAGGATGTGCAACGGCGCGGACGGGTCGGCCAGGTTCGTGCTGATCCAGATCACCCAGTCGGCGCTCTGGTCGCCGAACTGCGCGATGAGGCCCGGGACCGCGAGCAGCGAGGCCGCGAAGATCACCGGGATGACGCCCGCCATGTTGATCTTGATCGGGATGTAGGTGCTCGAGCCGCCGTACATGCGGCGCCCGACCATGCGCTTGGCGTACTGGACAGGCACCCGGCGCTGCGACTGCTCGACGAACACGACCAGCCCGATGACGAGCACGATGACCGCGATCATGATGATGAAGTTCGTCGCGCCGTTCGCGCCGCCGGCGATCGACCACAGGGCGGTCGGGAAGCTCGCGGCGATCGACGTGAAGATGAGCAGCGACATGCCGTTGCCGACGCCGCGCTCCGTGATGAGCTCGCCGAGCCACATGATGAGGCCGGTGCCCGCGGTCATGGTGATGACCATGAGGGCCATCGTGACGAAGCTGGCGTCCGGGATGACGTCGACGGAGCAGCCCTGGAACAGCAGGCCGTTGCGCGCCGTCGTGATGACGGTCGTCGACTGGAGGATGGCGAGCGCGATCGTCAGGTAGCGCGTGTACTGCGTCAGCTTCGACTGGCCCGACTGGCCCTCCTTGTGGAGCGCCTCGAAGCGAGGGATCACGACGCGCAGCAGCTGGACGATGATGCTCGCGGTGATGTACGGCATGATGCCGAGCGCGAAGATCGACAGCTGGAGCAGCGCGCCGCCGCTGAAGAGGTTGACCAGGCTGAGCAGGTCGTTGCCGTCGGCGGTCTCCGCGATGCACTGCTGCACGTTGGGGTAGTCCACGCCGGGCGTGGGGATGAACGACCCCACCCGGAAGATCGCCATGATCGCGATCGTGAACAGCAGCTTGCGCCGCAGGTCGGGCGTCCGGAAAGCCCGGGCGAATGCGCTGAGCACCTATCCTCCTGGCCCGCCGAGGCGGGATGTCGTGTCGCCGGGAGGCCCGGCGAGGTGTGACGCACGGCACGGGCGCCAAGAGGCACCCTAGCCGTAGCGCCGCGTCGAACGGCAAGTCGGTCCCGATCACCGGACGGGCCGGCCGTGGACCTGGGAGTGACGGCGGTCACCCCCGGGGTGCGGGGAGACAGCCGTCGGAGAGTCTAGACCGTGGTGCGCTGCCGGACGGACCACGGGTCGTGCAGGGAGGCGCCCCCAGACGCGGACAGGGCCGACGGCGCGTACGCGCCACCGGCCCTGTCCAGGGGTGTCAGTCCTCCGAGACCGAACCGCCGGCCGCGAGGATCTTCTCGCGGGCCGCGCCCGAGAGGGCGTCGACCGCGACCTCGAGCTTGACGGTGATCTCACCCGTGCCGAGCACCTTGACGAGCTGGCCCTTGCGGACCGCGCCCTTCGCGACGAGGTCCTCGACGGTGACCTGGCCACCCTCGGGGTACAGCGCCGCGAGCTTGTCCAGGTTCACGACCTGGTACTCGGTGCGGAACGGGTTCTTGAAGCCGCGCAGCTTCGGGAGGCGCATGTGCAGAGGCATCTGCCCACCCTCGAAGCGCTCGGGAACCTGGTAACGAGCCTTCGTACCCTTGGTACCGCGGCCCGCCGTCTTACCCTTCGACGCCTCACCACGACCCACGCGGGTCTTGGCCTTCTTGGCGCCGGGAGCCGGACGCAGGTGGTGGACCTTGAGCGTGCCGCCGGCACCCTCGGTCTGCGCGGGGGTCTGCTCGGCCTTCGCCGGAGCCGACGCCTTCGCAGCGGTCTTCTTCTTCGGAGCCTCGGCGGTCTCCTTGGTGGCCTTCTCAGCCATGGTCACTCGACCTCCTCAACGGTGACGAGGTGCGCCACCGTCGCGACCATGCCGCGGATCTCCGGGCGGTCCTCCTTCACGGCGGTGTCGCCGATCCGCTTGAGGCCCAGAGTGCGCAGCGTGTCGCGCTGGTTCTGCTTGCCGCCGATGGCGGACTTGGTCTGGGTCACCTTGAGCCTGGCCATCAGGCGTTCACCCCCGCAGCACGGGCACGCAGGAGCGCGGCCGGGGCCACGTCCTCGAGCGGGAGACCACGGCGCGCGGCGACAGCCTCAGGCTGCTCCAGGTTGCGCAGGGCCTCGACGGTCGCGTGCACGATGTTGATCGCGTTGGACGAGCCGAGCGACTTGCTCAGCACGTCGTGGATGCCCGCGCACTCCAGCACGGCGCGCACCGGACCACCGGCGATCACACCGGTACCCGGAGCGGCCGGACGGAGGAACACGACACCGGCGGCGGCCTCACCCTGGATGGGGTGCGGGATGGTGCCCTGGATGCGCGGGACCTTGAAGAAGTTCTTCTTGGCCTCCTCGACACCCTTGGCGATCGCCGCGGGCACCTCCTTCGCCTTGCCGTAGCCGACACCGACGGTGCCGTCGCCGTCGCCCACCACGACCAGCGCGGTGAAGCTGAAGCGGCGGCCGCCCTTGACGACCTTGGAGACGCGGTTGATGGTGACGACGCGCTCGACGAAGGCGTTCTTCTCGGCTGCGTCGCCACGGCGACCGTCGCGACGGTCACCGCGACGGTCGTCGCGGCGCCCCCCGCGCGCGTTCTGGTCGCTCGACTCGTTGGCGGCACCCGTGGGGGCGCCGGTGTTGCTGCGCTGCCCTGCAGCCATCAGAGAATCCTTTGCTTCCGTGTGGGGATGGTCGGCGTCGTCACAGGGACAGACCGCCCTCGCGAGCGCCGTCGGCGACCGCAGCGACCCGACCGTGGTACTTGTTGCCACCACGGTCGAAGACGACGGAGTCGACGCCCTTGGCCTTCGCACGCTCGGCGACGAGCTCGCCGACCTTGCGGGCCTTGGCGCTCTTGTCGCCGTCGAGCGCACGCAGGTCCGCCTCGAGCGACGAGGCCGACGCGAGCGTCTGACCGATCGTGTCGTCCACGACCTGAGCCGTGATGTGACGCGTGGAACGCGTCACCACGAGGCGCGGACGACCGGCGGTCCCCTTGATCTTCTTGCGCAGGCGCAGGTGCCGGCGCTGACGCGCGACGGCCTTGCCCTTGCCGAGAACCTTCAGAGCCATCGTTACTTACCAGCCTTTCCAGCCTTGCGGCGGACGACCTCGCCGGCGTAACGCACACCCTTGCCCTTGTACGGCTCGGGCTTGCGGATCTTGCGGATGTTCGCTGCGATCTCGCCGACCTGCTGCTTGTCGATGCCGGAGACCGAGAACTTCGTCGGGCTCTCGACCGCGAACGTGATGCCCGCGGGCGGCGTCACGACGACCGGGTGGCTGAAGCCGAGGGCGAACTCGAGGTCCGAGCCCTTGGCCGTCACGCGGTAACCGGTGCCGACGATCTCGAGCTTCTTCTCGTAGCCCTGCGTCACGCCCTGGACGAGGTTCGCCAGGAGGGTGCGGGTCAGGCCGTGCAGCGCGCGGGACTCGCGCTCGTCGTTCGGGCGCGACACCACGAGGGTGCCGTCCTCCTGAGCGACCTGGATGGGGGCGGGCACGTGGTGCTCGAGCGAGCCCTTGGGGCCCTTCACGGTCACGAGCGCGCCGCTGATGGTGACGTCCACTCCGGCGGGAACCGGAACGGGGATCTTGCCGATTCGAGACATGGCGTATCTCCTTTCCGGGTTACCAGACGTAGGCGAGGACTTCGCCGCCCACGCCCTTCGTGGCGGCCTGCTTGTCGGTGAGCAGACCGGAGGACGTGGACAGGATCGCCACGCCCAGGCCGCCGAGAACCTTCGGCAGCTCGGTGGACTTGACGTACTTGCGCAGGCCGGGCTTCGACACGCGGCGCACGCCGGCGAGGCTGCGCTCACGGTTCGGGCCGAACTTGAGCTGGATGGTGAGGTTCTTGCCCACCGTCGCGTCCTCGACGCTCCAGCCGGAGATGTAGCCCTCGGCCTGGAGGATCTCGGCAATGTGCGACTTCAGCTTCGAGTACGGCATGGTCACCGTCTCGTGGTAAGCCGAGTTCGCGTTCCGCAGACGCGTCAGCATGTCTGCGATCGGGTCGGTCATCGTCATCGGGCTCTAGCCCTTCCTCGACGTGGTATCCGGGCGGGGCGCGTCGAGCGACGCGCTCCGCCAGGACCTACGACGTAGTTGTTACCAGCTGCTCTTGGTGACGCCCGGAAGCTCACCACGGTGGGCCATCTCGCGCACGCAGATGCGGCACAGGCCGAACTTGCGGTACACCGAGTGCGGACGACCGCACTTCTGGCACCGGGTGTAGGCGCGGACCGCGAACTTCGGCTTGGCGGCCGCCTTGTTGATCAGGGCCTTCTTCGCCATGTCAGTTCTCCTTGAAGGGGAAGCCGAGACGGCGCAGCAGGGAGCGGCCCTCGTCATCGGTCGTCGCCGTGGTCACGATCGTGATGTCCATACCGCGGACACGGTCGATCTTGTCCTGGTCGATCTCGTGGAACATCGACTGCTCCGTGAGACCGAACGTGTAGTTGCCGTGCCCGTCGAACTGCTTGGGCGACAGGCCGCGGAAGTCGCGGATGCGCGGCAGGGCGATCGACAGCAGGCGGTCCAGGAACTCCCACATGCGGTCGCCGCGCAGCGTGACGTGCGCGCCGATCGGCATGCCCTCGCGCAGCTTGAACTGCGCGATGGACTTGCGGGCCTTGGTCACCTGCGGCTTCTGGCCGGTGATCGCGGACAGGTCGCGGATGGCGCCCTCGATGAGCTTCGAGTCCTTGGCGGCGTCACCGACACCCATGTTCACGACGATCTTCGTGACGCGGGCGACCTGGTTGACGTTCTCGTGCCCGAACTCCTCGCGCAGACCGGCGACGATCTCCTCGCGGTAGCGCTGCTTCAGGCGGGGCACGTCAGGGGCAACGATCTCGGTGATCTCGGTGCTCATCAGATGTCCTTCCCGGAGCGCTTGGCGACACGCACGCGCACGGTGCGCTTGCGGCCGTCACGCTCGACCTCTTCGGTGCGGTACCCGACGCGGGTGCCCTTCTTGGTCTCCGGGTCGACGACCATCACGTTGCTGATGTGGATCGGGGCCTCGACGGTCTCGATCCCACCGGTCCGCGTGCCGCGCTGCGACTGGCCGACCTTGGTGTGCTTGGTGACACGCTGGACACCCTCGACGATGACGCGGTCACGGTCGGTGAGCACCTCGAGGACGCGCCCCTGCTTGCCCTTGTCCTTGCCCGCGATGACGACGACGAGGTCGCCCTTCTTGATCTTGGCCATGGTCAGAGCACCTCCGGAGCCAGCGAGATGATCTTCATGAACCGCTTGTCGCGCAGCTCGCGCCCGACCGGGCCGAAGATGCGCGTCCCGCGCGGCTCGCCGTCGTTCTTGAGGATCACGGCGGCGTTCTCGTCGAACTTGATGTAGGAACCGTCCGGACGACGGCGCTCCTTGGCGGTGCGGACGACGACGGCCTTGACCACGTCACCCTTCTTCACGTTGCCGCCCGGGATCGCGTCCTTGACGGTTGCGACGATGACGTCGCCGATTCCGGCGTAGCGACGGCCCGAGCCACCGAGAACACGGATGCAGAGAATCTCCTTGGCACCCGTGTTGTCGGCGACACGAAGTCGCGACTCCTGCTGGATCATGTAATGAACTCCTGTCGTCGAGCCGGTTCTCGCCGTGGGCGAGCCTTGCCGAACGGATAGCTGTCAGTGCCGGGTCCCTCGCGGGTGAACCGGCCAGGACCGGGGCGGAGGACCCGCCCGTCCTGTCCTCACTGGTTGCCGCACCGCGGTGCGGCACGAGAGCGGTCGTGACGAGCGAGCCGGGGCCCGCCCGTCACGACCGGTGAATCACTTGGCCTTCTCGAGGATCTCCGCGAGGCGCCACCGCTTGGTCGCGGACAGCGGGCGGGTCTCCATGATGAGCACCAGGTCGCCCACGCCGGCAGAGTTCTGCTCGTCGTGCGCCTTGACCTTGCTCGTGCGGCGGATGACCTTGCCGTAGAGCGGGTGCTTGACCCGGTCCTCGACCTCGACCACCACGGTCTTGTCCATCTTGTCGCTCACGACGTAGCCGCGGCGCGTCTTGCGGTTCGCGCGCTCCTCGGCTGCCTCGGGCGCGTTCGTTGCGTTCTCGCTCATTCCAGCCTCACTCACTCGGCGCTCGGCGCGGTACGGATGCCGAGCTCGCGCTCACGCAGGATCGTGTAGATCCGCGCGATGTCGCGGCGGACGGCCTTGAGGCGCCCGTGGCTCTCCAGCTGGCCGGTGGCCGACTGGAAGCGGAGGTTGAAGAGCTCCTCCTTGACCTTCTTGAGCTCGGCGACGAGCGTCTCGTCGTCCATGGCGTCGAGGTCGACGGGGGCGAGCCCCTTCGTTCCGATTGCCATCAGTTGCCACCACCCTCGCGCACCACGAAACGGCACTTCATCGGGAGCTTGTGGATCGCGCGGCGCATCGCCTCGCGAGCCAGGTCCTCCGGGACACCCGCCAGCTCGAAGACGATCCGGCCGGGCTTGACATTGGCGACCCACCACTCGGGCGAACCCTTACCGGAACCCATGCGGGTCTCGGCAGGCTTCTTGGTCAGGGGACGGTCCGGGTAGATGTTGATCCAGACCTTGCCGCCACGCTTGATGTGGCGGGTCATCGCGATACGAGCAGCCTCGATCTGGCGGTTCGTCACGTACGCCGGCTCGAGAGCCTGGATGCCGTACTCGCCGAACGAGATCTGGGTGCCACCCTTCGCCGCGCCGGAGCGCGACGGGTGGTGCTGCTTGCGGTGCTTGAGCCTGCGCGGGATCAGCATGACTCAGGCCTCCGTTCCGGTCTCAGGGGCCTTCGCCTCCGCGGCGGGAGCAGCCTGCTCGGGCGCCGCCGGCGACTCGGACGCGGGGGTCCGCTCGGCCGAACGCTCGGGACGACGGCCGCCACCACGACGGTCGCCGCCGCGCTCACCGCGCGGGCCGCCACGGCCCTGGCGCGGAGCGGCCGTGGCCTGCTGCGCGGCGAACTCCTTCTCGGTGACGTCGCCCTTGTAGATCCACACCTTCACGCCGATGCGGCCGAACGTGGTGCGGGCCTCGAAGAAGCCGTAGTCGATGTACGCGCGCAGCGTGTGCAGCGGCACACGACCCTCGCGGTAGAACTCCGACCGGCTCATCTCCGCGCCACCGAGGCGGCCGGAGACCTGCACGCGGATGCCCTTCGCGCCGGCGCGCTGCGCGGACTGGATGCCCTTGCGCATGGCACGACGGAACGAGACGCGGCTCGCGAGCTGCTCGGCGATGCCCTGGGCGACGAGCTGCGCGTCCGTCTCGGCGTTCTTCACCTCGAGGATGTTGAGCTGCACCTGCTTGCCGGTGAGCTTCTCGAGCTCGCCGCGGATGCGGTCGGCCTCGGCGCCGCGGCGGCCGATGACGATGCCCGGGCGCGCCGTGTGGATGTCCACGCGGACACGGTCACGGGTGCGCTCGATCTCGACCTTGGAGATGCCGGCGCGCTCGAGACCCGTGCTCATGAGCTTGCGGATCTGGACGTCCTCGCGGACGTAGTCGCGGTACCGCTGTCCGGGCTTGGTGCTGTCGGCGAACCAGCGCGACCGGTGGTCGGTGGTGATGCCGAGGCGGTACCCGTGCGGGTGAACCTTCTGTCCCACTATCGGGCACTTCCCTTCGTGTTCTCACGCGGAGCGACGACCACGGTGATGTGGCTGGTGCGCTTGAGGATGCGGTTCGCACGGCCCTGGGCCCGGGGGCGGAAACGCTTGAGGGTCGGGCCCTCGTCGACGAACGCCTCACGCACGACGAGCTCCTGCTCCTCGAACGCTTCGCTCGCGCGGTCCGCCTTCACCCGGGCGTTGGCGATGGCGCTCTCCACGACCTTGCGGACGGGCTCGCTCGCCGCCTGCGGTGCGAACTTCAGCACCGCGACGGCCTCGGAGGCCTGCTTGCCACGGATGAGGTCCACGACGCGCCGGGCCTTCTGGGGCGTGACACGGACGAACCGCGCCTGCGCCTTGGCTTCCATTGCTGTCCTGCCTTCTTGTCTCTTGACCGTCCAGGTCGTCACCAGACTGACCCGGGGGTCAGCGGCGACGACCCTTCTTGTCGTCCTTCACGTGGCCGCGGAAGGTCCGCGTGGGAGCGAACTCGCCGAGCTTGTGGCCGACCATCGACTCGGTGACGAACACCGGCGTGTGCTTGCGACCGTCGTGCACGGCGAACGTGTGACCGAGGAAGTCGGGCGTGATGACCGACCGACGGGACCAGGTCTTGATGACGTTCTTGG
This sequence comes from Cellulosimicrobium sp. EB106-03-01-XG111, assembly GCF_058792115.1. NCBI lineage: Bacteria > Bacillati > Actinomycetota > Actinomycetes > Micrococcales > Promicromonosporaceae > Cellulosimicrobium > Cellulosimicrobium sp. EB106-03-01-XG111. Next base: position 130,127 of record NZ_JBYTEQ010000007.1, on the reverse strand, counting down.
TCCCCTTCTCGTTCTGAGCGTCCACCTTCTTCTGCAGGTGGTCGTCGACGAAGGGGCCCTTCTTCAGGCTACGAGGCATGTCTCCAGGCTCCTATCAGCGCTTCTTGCCGGTACGGCGACGACGCACGATCAGCTTGTCGCTCGGCTTGTTGGGACGGCGGGTACGACCCTCCGGCTGGCCCCACGGGCTCACCGGGTGGCGACCACCGGAGGTCTTGCCCTCACCACCACCGTGCGGGTGGTCGATCGGGTTCATGGCGACACCGCGGACGGTCGGGCGCTTGCCCTTCCAGCGCATGCGGCCGGCCTTGCCCCAGTTGATGTTCGACTGCTCGGCGTTGCCGACCTCGCCGACCGTCGCGCGGCAGCGCAGGTCGACGTTGCGGATCTCGCCGGAGGGCATGCGCAGCTGCGCGTACGGCCCGTCCTTGGCGACGAGCTGCACCGACGCACCGGCCGAACGGGCGATCTTCGCGCCGCCACCGGGCTTGAGCTCGATGGCGTGGATGACCGTACCGGTCGGGATGTTGCGCAGCGGCAGGTTGTTGCCGGGCTTGATGTCCGCGCCCGCGCCCGCCTCGACGACGTCGCCCTGCTTGAGCTTCGCCGGCGCGACGATGTAACGCTTCTCGCCGTCCGCGTAGTGCAGGAGCGCGATGCGCGCGGTGCGGTTGGGGTCGTACTCGATGTGCGCGACCTTCGCCGGCACGCCGTCCTTGTCGTGACGACGGAAGTCGATCACGCGGTACGCACGCTTGTGGCCACCACCCTTGTGACGGGTGGTGATACGACCGGAGCTGTTGCGGCCGCCGCTCTTCGAGAGCGGGCGGACCAGAGACTTCTCCGGCTGCGAGCGCGTGATCTCGGCGAAGTCGGCGACGCTCGAGCCGCGGCGGCCGGGCGTCGTCGGCTTGTACTTACGGATTCCCATGGGGATCTGTCCTCAATCTGCTCTCGTCGGCTCAGCCGAAGATGTCGATCGTGCCCTCGCGGAGGGTGACGATCGCACGCTTGGTGTCCTTGCGCTTGCCCAGGCCGAAACGCGTGCGACGCGTCTTGCCCTTGCGGTTGATCGTGTTCACCGAGGCGACCTTGACCGAGAAGATCTGCTCGACGGCGATCTTGATCTCGGTCTTGTTGGCCCGCGGGTCGACGACGAACGTGTACTTGCCCTCGTCGAGCAGGCCGTAGCTCTTCTCGGAGACGACCGGCGCGAGGATCACGTCACGGGGGTCCTTGGTCACGGTGGTCACTTCGCGGCCTCCTCGGCAGCAGTCTCGTCCGCCTCGGTGGAGGTGGCGACGGCCTTCGCGGAGCGACCCGTGGCCGGGCCCGTCAGGAACGCGTCGAGCGCGCCCTGCGTGAAGACGACGTCGTCGGAGACGAGCACGTCGTAGGTGTTGAGCTGGTCGGCCACCAGGAGGTGGACCTGCTCGACGTTCCGCAGCGACTTGATCGTCAGCTCGTCACCACGCTCGGTGACGACGAGGACGTGCTTGCGCCCGGAGAGCTTGGCGAGCGTCGTGACGGCGGTCTTGGTCGACGGCAGGCCGTCGACGCCGAAGCCGGTCACCACGTGGACACGGCCGTTGCGGGCGCGGTCCGAGAGGGCACCGCGGAGCGCGGCGGCCTTCATCTTCTTGGGCGTCCGCTGGTCGTACGAGCGCGGCGTCGGGCCGTGGACGACGCCACCCCCGGCGAACTGCGGCGCACGGGTCGAACCCTGGCGGGCGCGGCCGGTGCCCTTCTGCTTGTACGGCTTGCGACCACCACCGCGGACCTCGCCGCGGGACTTGGTGTCGTGGGTGCCCTGGCGTGCAGCGGCACGCTGGGCGACGACGACCTGGTGGATCAGCGGGACGTTGAGCTCGACGTCGAACACCTCGGCGGGGAGCTCGGCGGTGCCGGCCTTCTTGCCCTTGGGGTCCAGCACGTCAACGGTCAGAGCGGACATGGGGTTCACGCTCCCTTCGCGGCGCTGCGCACGAGGACGACGCCGCCCTTGGGGCCGGGAACCGCGCCCTTGACGAGCAGCAGACCCTTCTCGGCGTCGACCGCGTGGACGGTCAGGTTCTGGGTGGTCTGACGGACGTTGCCCATCCGACCGGCCATGCGCAGGCCCTTGAAGACGCGCGACGGGGTCGAGGCCCCACCGATCGAGCCGGGCTTGCGGTGGTTACGGTGCGAGCCGTGGGAGGCACCCACGCCGGAGAAGCCGTGACGCTTCATGACACCGGCGGTGCCCTTGCCCTTGGTCGTGCCCACGACGTCGACCACGGCGCCGGCCTCGAAGGCCTCCGCGGTGATCTCCTGGCCGAGCGAGTACTCGGTGGCGTCGGTGGTGCGGACCTCGGCGACGTGACGACGCGGCGTGACGCCGGCCTTCTCGAAGTGGCCCTTGAGCGGCTTCGTGACCTTGCGCGGGTCGATCTGGCCGTAGGCGAGCTGCACGGCGGCGTAGCCGTCGGCGTCCGACGTGCGCACCTGCGTCACGACGTTCGTGCCGACCGCGACGACGGTCACGGGCACGAGGCGCCCGGCCTCGTCCCAGAGCTGCGTCATCCCGAGCTTCGTGCCGAGCACCGCGGTGACCGGGCGCGCGTTCTGCTGGGGGGTAGTCATGATGTCCTCCAGCCTCAGAGCTTGATCTCGATGTTCACGTCAGCCGGCAGGTCGAGACGCATGAGCGAGTCGACCGCCTTCGGCGTGGGATCGATGATGTCGATCAGCCGCTTGTGCGTGCGCATCTCGAAGTGCTCGCGGCTGTCCTTGTACTTGTGAGGCGACCGGATGACGCAGAAGACGTTCTTCTCCGTCGGCAGCGGCACCGGACCCACGACCGTTGCACCAGCGCGCGTCACCGTGTCGACGATCTTGCGCGCCGAGCTGTCGATGACCTCGTGGTCGTAGGACTTGAGCCGGATGCGGATCTTCTGTCCCGCCATGGCGTCGTCTGACTCTCTCTCTCGAACCGCTAGCTGTCCGACCCCCGCGCTCGGGCGTGTCGCGTAGTCGCGACGCACCTGGGCGCACACGCCGAGAGGCGCAGGGCCGTTGGATATGTGGACTCCCGCCGGGCTCCGTGCTGACGCACGGCTCCGCGAACCGGACCACAACGTTTGTGCGAGCCTGTCGGAACGTGTGTTCCGCGGGGTACTCGATCCATGGCGACACAGAGAGCTCAACCCGCAGACCCGGGAGATGTCCCGGGGTCCTGGCCCTCGGCGAGAGGACCGGTTCAACACACTGTTCGACACGTGAAAGAGCGCACCCGTAACAGGCAACCTGAACAGTCTGCCACACGAAGCCGCCGTCGTCCAAGTCGGGACGGCGCGACGCCGCTGTGACGGTGACCGCAGGCCGAAGGCCCGGCCCCGCGGACGGGACCGGGCCTTCGACGAGGTGCTGCGGAGGCAGCGTCAGATCACTTGAGGATCTTGGTGACGCGGCCCGAGCCGACGGTGCGGCCACCCTCACGGATGGCGAAGCCGAGGCCCTCCTCCATGGCGATCGGCTGGATCAGCTCGACCGTCATCTCGGTGTTGTCGCCGGGCATGACCATCTCGGTGCCCTCGGGCAGCGTGATGACGCCGGTGACGTCCGTCGTGCGGAAGTAGAACTGCGGACGGTAGTTCGAGTAGAACGGGTTGTGACGGCCGCCCTCGTCCTTGCCCAGGATGTAGACCTGCGCCTCGAACTGCGTGTGCGGGGTGATCGAGCCCGGCTTCACGACGACCTGGCCGCGCTCGACGTCCTCGCGCTTGATGCCGCGCAGGAGCAGACCGGTGTTGTCGCCGGCCTGAGCCTGGTCCATCTGCTTGTGGAACGTCTCGATGCCCGTGACCGTGGTCTTCTGGGGCGCGCGGATGCCGACGATCTCGACGTCCGAGTTGAGGTCGAGCGTGCCACGCTCCACCTTGCCGGTGACGACGGTGCCACGACCGGTGATCGTGAAGACGTCCTCGACGGGCATGAGGAACGGCTTGTCGAGCTCGCGGACGGGCTCGGGCACGTTCTCGTCCACGGCCTCCATGAGCTCGAGGATCTTCGCGGTCCACTCGGGGTCGCCCTCGAGCGCCTTGAGACCGGAGACGCGCACGACCGGCGCGTTGTCACCGTCGAACTCCTGCGAGGAGAGGAGCTCGCGCACCTCCATCTCGACGAGCTCGAGGATCTCCTCGTCGTCGACCATGTCGGACTTGTTGAGCGCGACGAGCAGGTACGGCACGCCGACCTGGCGGGCGAGCAGGACGTGCTCGCGCGTCTGGGCCATCGGACCGTCGGTCGCGGCGACCACCAGGATCGCGCCGTCCATCTGGGCGGCACCGGTGATCATGTTCTTGATGTAGTCGGCGTGACCCGGGGCGTCGACGTGCGCGTAGTGGCGCTTCGGCGTCTCGTACTCGATGTGCGCGATGTTGATCGTGATACCGCGCTGCTTCTCCTCGGGAGCCGCGTCGATCTCGTCGAAGTTGCGCTGCGTGTTCGCCGGCAGGTCCGGGTACGTGTCCGCGAGCGTCTTCGAGATCGCCGCCGTCAGCGTCGTCTTACCGTGGTCGACGTGACCGATGGTGCCGACGTTGACGTGCGGCTTGGTCCGCTCGAACTTGGCCTTAGCCACTGGGGTCCTCCTGGGACTTGGGTAGATGTGCCGAACGTTGCGAATGTCGACCGAGAGATCCTACATCCGCGGGGCGTTGCGGTTTTCCTACAGGTTGATGGTTGTGCGGGTCTTCGACCTGTGGGGACTCACTCGCCCCGGGTCTTCTTGATGATCTCTTCGGCAACGTTCCGAGGAACCTCGGCGTAGTTGTCGAACTGCATCGAGTACACCGCACGACCCTGGGTCTTGGACCGGAGGTCACCGATGTACCCGAACATCTCTGACAACGGTACGTGGGCCCGGACGACCTTCACACCCGTCGCGTCCTCCATGGACTGGATCATTCCACGACGTGAGTTCAGGTCGCCGATGACGTCGCCCATGTACTCCTCGGGCGTACGCACCTCGACCGCCATCACCGGCTCCAGCAGAACCGGGTCCGCCCGCTTGACGCCCTCCTTGAGGACCATCGAGCCGGCGATCTTGAACGCCATCTCCGAGGAGTCGACCTCGTGGTAGGCGCCGTCGAGCAGGATCGCCTTCACCCCGACCAGCGGGAAGCCGGCGAGCACGCCGAGCTCCATCGCGGACTGGATGCCGGCGTCCACGCTCGGGATGTACTCGCGCGGGATGCGACCACCGGTGACCGCGTTGGAGAACTCGTAGAGCTCGCCCTCGGACGTGTCGAGCGGCTCGAAGGTCACCTGGACCTTCGCGAACTGCCCGGACCCACCGGTCTGCTTCTTGTGCGTGTACTCGATCTTCTCGGCCTTGCGGCGGATCGTCTCGCGGTACGCGACCTGCGGCTTGCCGACGTTCGCCTCGACCTTGAACTCGCGACGCATGCGGTCGACGAGGATGTCGAGGTGGAGCTCGCCCATGCCGCCGATGACGGTCTGGCCGGTCTCGTCGTCCAGCTTCACGCGGAAGGTCGGGTCCTCCTCCGCGAGCTTCTGGATCGCCGTGGAGAGCTTCTCCTGGTCGGCCTTCGTCTTCGGCTCGATCGCTACGTCGATGACGGGCTCGGGGAAGCTCATCGACTCGAGGATCACCGGGTTCGCCATGTCGCTCAGCGTGTCACCGGTCGTGGTGTCCTTGAGGCCGATGACCGCGTAGATGTGACCGGCGCTCGCCTCGTCGACCGGGTTCTCCTTGTTGGAGTGCATCTGGAAGATCTTGCCGACGCGCTCCTTCTTGCCCTTGGTCGAGTTCGCGACCTGCTGGCCGGGCTCGACACGACCGGAGTACACGCGGACGTAGGTGAGCTTGCCGAAGAACGGGTGCGCCGCGACCTTGAAGGCGAGCGCGGAGAACGGCTCCGAGGCGTCGGGGTGACGCTGGATGACCTTCTCCTCGTCCTTCGGGTCGTGACCGTCGATCGCCGGCACGTCGAGGGGCGACGGCAGGTAGTCGATGACCGCGTCGAGCATGGGCTGGACGCCCTTGTTCTTGAACGCGGAGCCGCACAGGACCGGGAACGCCTCGCCCGCGATGACGAGCTTGCGGATGCCGGCCTTGAGCTCGGCGATCGTCAGCTCCTCGCCACCGAGGTACTTCTCGAGCAGCTCCTCGTCGGCCTCGGCGACGGCCTCGACGAGCTCGCTGCGGTACTGCTGGGCCTTCTCGACCAGGTCCGCGGGGATCTCCTCGGTGTCGTACGCCTCGCCGAGCTGGGTCTCCCCGTGCCAGACGAGCGCCTTCATCTCGAGCAGGTCGACGACGCCGGTGAACTCGCTCTCGGCACCGATCGGGAGCTGGATGACCAGCGGCTTCGCCTTGAGGCGGTTGATGATCGTGTCGACGGTGAAGTAGAAGTCCGCGCCGAGCTTGTCCATCTTGTTGACGAAGCAGATGCGGGGGACGTTGTACTTGTCCGCCTGGCGCCACACCGTCTCCGACTGCGGCTCGACACCCTCCTTGCCGTCGAAGACGGCGACGGCGCCGTCGAGGACGCGCAGGGAGCGCTCGACCTCGACCGTGAAGTCGACGTGGCCGGGCGTGTCGATGATGTTGATCTGGTTCTTGTTCCAGTAGCACGAGACGGCGGCGGACGTGATCGTGATGCCGCGCTCCTTCTCCTGCTCCATCCAGTCGGTCGTGGACGCGCCGTCGTGCGTCTCGCCGAGCTTGTAGTTCACACCCGTGTAGAACAGGATGCGCTCGGTGGTCGTGGTCTTCCCGGCATCGATGTGGGCCATGATGCCGATGTTGCGGACCTTGCTCAGGTCGGTCAGCACGTCAAGTGCCACGGTCTGCTTCCCTCGTTAGATGGGTTGAGTCGGGGGCGCTGCTCGGACCGGGGTGACCGGCCTCGACCCGCCGACGGCCCCGGGGACGCTCCGGTCCCCGGGGCCCGTCGTGCGGACTACCAGCGGTAGTGGGCGAAGGCCTTGTTGGACTCCGCCATCTTGTGCATGTCCTCACGGCGCTTGACCGCGGCGCCGAGGCCGTTGCTCGCGTCGAGGATCTCGTTCATGAGGCGCTCCGTCATGGTCTTCTCGCGACGGGCGCGCGAGTAGTCCGTGAGCCAGCGCAGCGCGAGGGTCGTCGCGCGCGCGGGGCGCACCTCGACCGGGACCTGGTAGGTCGCACCACCGACGCGGCGCGAGCGGACCTCGAGCGCCGGGCGGACGTTCTCGAGCGCGCGCTTGAGCACCACGACCGGGTCGCCGTCCGTCTTCGCCCGGACGCCCTCGAGGGCGCCGTAGACGATGGACTCGGCGGTGGACTTCTTGCCGTCGAGCAGCACCTTGTTGATGAGCTGCGTGACGACGGGAGACCCGTAGACCGGGTCGACGATGAGCGGCCGCTTCGGGGCCGGGCCCTTGCGAGGCATCAGCTCTTCTCCTTCTTGGCGCCGTAGCGGCTGCGGGCCTGCTTGCGGTTCTTCACGCCCTGCGTGTCGAGCGCGCCGCGCACGATCTTGTAGCGCACACCCGGGAGGTCCTTCACACGACCGCCGCGCACGAGCACGATGGAGTGCTCCTGGAGGTTGTGGCCGACGCCGGGGATGTAGGCCGTGACCTCGACCTGGGAGGAGAGCTTCACGCGAGCGACCTTGCGCAGCGCGGAGTTCGGCTTCTTCGGGGTGGTGGTGTACACGCGCGTGCACACACCGCGCCGCTGCGGGGAGCCCTTGAGGGCGGGAGTCTTGGACTTCCCCACCTTCGAGGTCCGCCCCTTGCGGACGAGCTGCTGGATCGTAGGCACTACGTCTCCGTGTCTTCTCGAGCTACCGGGGCTATCCCCGATGGTGGTCGTGCTGGCTGCTGGAGCCGATCGCACGAGGCACCCGCAGCGCGAGAGACGCTGCAGCAGCCACCTACCACCGGCTCGATGGTCCGTCTCCCGACCGTGGGCGCGACGGCGCCACCAGGACCGGGATCCGGAGTGCCCGGGCACTCACATCGGCCCGTCCGGAGACCGCCACGCGGCGGTGTGCGACGATCTCTCGCCCGCACCGTCCCGCCAGGGACATCACGGAGGGCCCGACGGCGCGGGCACGGTTTACCAGGCTACCTGCCACCCGGCAAGGAGTCAAAGGAGCAGGTCGCGACCGCGGACGCTCCCCCGGGCCGCGTCGTCGTCCCGCAGGAGGGACGACGACGGGTGCCCGCCGGCCGCCGCACACGAGGTGCGGGCGGCCGACGGGCACCCGTCGTGGGACGTCAGCGGTAGTCGCCGAAGTCCAGGTCCTCGAGCGGGATCGCCTCGCCGGAGCCCATGCCGAGCGCCGGGAAGTCGATCTCGTCGTAGCCGAAGCTCGGGTAGAGCTCCGTCTTGGCCTGCTCGGTCGGCTCGACCTGGACCTTGGTGTACCGGGGAAGACCGGTACCGGCCGGGATGAGCTTACCGATGATGACGTTCTCCTTGAGGCCGAGGAGCGGGTCACGACGACCGCTCATCGACGCCTCGGTGAGCACGCGCGTCGTCTCCTGGAACGACGCGGCCGAGAGCCACGAGTCCGTCGCGAGCGACGCCTTCGTGATGCCCATCAGCTCGGGACGGCCGGAGGCCGGCTGGCCACCCTCCGCCACCGCGCGACGGTTCGCGTCCTCGAAGCGGCCGCGCTCGGCGAGCTCGCCCGGCAGGAGGTGCGAGTCGCCCGAGTCGAGCACGGTCACGCGACGCAGCATCTGCCGCACGATGACCTCGATGTGCTTGTCGTGGATGTCCACGCCCTGCGAGCGGTAGACCTCCTGGACCTCGTCCACCAGGTGCTTCTGCGTGGCGCGCGGGCCGAGGATGCGCAGGACCTTCTTCGGGTCCACCGCACCCTGGACGAGCTGCGTGCCGACGTTCACGTGGTCGCCGTCCTGCACGAGCAGGCGGGCACGCTTGGTCACCGGGTAGGCGATCTCCTCCGAGCCGTCGTCCGGCGTGAGCACCAGACGGCGCGAGCGCTCCGAGTCGTCGATCGCGATGCGGCCCGAGAACTCCGCGATGGGCGCCTCACCCTTGGGGGTGCGGGCCTCGAAGAGCTCCGTGACACGCGGCAGACCCTGCGTGATGTCGTCCGCGGAGGCGACACCACCGGTGTGGAAGGTACGCATCGTCAGCTGCGTGCCCGGCTCACCGATCGACTGGGCGGCGATGATGCCGACCGCCTCGCCGATGTCGACGAGCTTGCCCGTGGCGAGCGAACGCCCGTAGCACTTGGCGCACGTGCCGACGCGCGACTCGCACGTGAGGACCGAGCGGACCTTGGCCTCACGGACGCCCGCGGTGACCGCGGCGTCGATGAGGACGTCGCCCGCGTCGTCGCCGGCCTTGCCGACGACGTTGCCGTCGGGGTCGACCAGGTCGGCCGCGAGGGTGCGCGAGTAGACGCTCGTCTCCACCTTCGGGTGGCGCACGAGCTTGCCCGCGAGCTCCTCGGCGATCGGCAGCGTCAGGCCGCGCTCGGTGCCGCAGTCCTCCTCGCGGACGATGACGTCCTGCGAGACGTCCACGAGACGACGCGTGAGGTAGCCCGAGTCGGCGGTCCGCAGCGCGGTGTCCGCCAGACCCTTGCGGGCGCCGTGCGTCGCGATGAAGTACTCGAGGACGGACAGGCCCTCGCGGTAGTTGGACTTGATCGGGCGCGGGATGATCTCGCCCTTCGGGTTCGCCACGAGACCGCGCATACCGGCGATCTGACGGACCTGCATCCAGTTACCACGCGCACCCGAACCGACCATGCGGTACACGGTGTTGCGGTCGTTCGCCTCGAGGTTCTCGCGCATGACCGACGCGACCTTGTCCGTCGCCTGGGTCCAGATCTCGATGAGCTCCTGACGGCGCTCGTCGTCCGTGATGAGACCACGGTCGTACTGCTGCTGGACCTTGAGCGCGCGCTCCTCGTGCTGCTCGAGGATGACGGCCTTCTCCTTGGGCGTCGCCACGTCGGAGATCGCGATCGTGACGCCCGAGCGGGTCGCCCAGCGGAAGCCGGCGGCCTTCAGCGCGTCGAGCGACGCCGCGACCTCGACCTTCGGGTAGCGCTCCGCGAGCTCGTTGACGATCGCCGAGAGGCGCTTCTTGTCGACGACCGAGTTCACGTACGGGTAGTCGACGGGGAGCGTCTCGTTGAACAGCGCGCGACCGAGCGTGGTGTCGAAGAGGATCGGCTGACCCTCCTCCCAGCCCTCGGGAGCCTCGAAGCCGGAGACCGGCGGGACGAGGTCCGTCGTGCGGATCTTCACCTGGGCGTTGAGGTCCAGGGTGCCCTGGTCGAACGCCATGATCGCCTCGGCCACCGAGCCGAACGCACGACCCTCGCCCTCGGCGCCCTCGCGGTCGCTCGTCAGGTGGTACAGACCGATGATCATGTCCTGCGAGGGCATGGTCACCGGACGGCCGTCCGACGGCTTGAGGATGTTGTTGCTCGAGAGCATGAGGATGCGGGCCTCGGCCTGCGCCTCGGCGCTCAGGGGCAGGTGGACGGCCATCTGGTCACCGTCGAAGTCCGCGTTGAACGCGGCGCAGACGAGCGGGTGCAGGTGGATCGCCTTGCCCTCGACGAGCTGCGGCTCGAACGCCTGGATGCCCAGGCGGTGCAGCGTCGGTGCACGGTTGAGCAGCACGGGGTGCTCGGTGATGACCTCTTCGAGCACGTCCCACACGACCGGACGGGCACGCTCGACCATGCGCTTCGCGCTCTTGATGTTCTGCGCGTGGTTGAGGTCGACGAGGCGCTTCATGACGAACGGCTTGAACAGCTCGAGCGCCATCTGCTTCGGCAGGCCGCACTGGTGCAGCTTGAGCTGCGGGCCGACGACGATGACCGAACGGCCCGAGTAGTCGACACGCTTGCCGAGCAGGTTCTGACGGAAACGACCCTGCTTGCCCTTGAGCATGTCCGAGATGGACTTGAGCGGGCGGTTGCCCGGGCCCGTGACCGGACGACCACGGCGGCCGTTGTCGAACAGCGAGTCGACGGCCTCCTGGAGCATCCGCTTCTCGTTGTTGACGATGATCTCCGGCGCACCCAGGTCGAGCAGACGCTTGAGGCGGTTGTTCCGGTTGATCACGCGGCGGTACAGGTCGTTGAGGTCGCTCGTCGCGAAGCGGCCACCGTCGAGCTGCACCATCGGGCGCAGGTCCGGCGGGATGACCGGGACGGCGTCGAGCACCATGCCCGTGGGCGAGTTCGTCGTGGTGAGGAACGCGTTGACGACCTTGAGGCGCTTGAGGGCACGCGTCTTGCGCTGGCCCTTGCCCGAGCGGATGGTCTCGCGCAGGGACTCGGCCTCCGCCTCCAGGTCGAAGTCCTGGAGACGCTTCTGGATCGCCGCGGCGCCCATCGAGCCCTCGAAGTAGGTGCCGTAGCGGTCCTGGAGGGCGCGGTACAGCATCTCGTCGCCCTCGAGGTCGGCGACCTTGAGGTTCTTGAAGCGGTCCCACACCTGCTCGAGACGGTCGAGCTGGGCGTCGGCGCGCTTGCGGATCTGCGCCATCTCGCGCTCGGCCGAGTCGCGGACCTTGCGGCGCGCGTCGGCCTTGGCACCCTCGGCCTCGAGCTCGGCCAGGTCGGCCTCGAGCTTCTGGGCGCGAGAGTTGATGTCGTTGTCGCGGGCGTCCGCGATCTCCTTCTTCTCCAGGTCGATCTCGTTCTGGAGGTTCGGGAGGTCCTCCTGGCGGCCCTCCTCGTCGACCGAGGTGATCATGTACGCCGCGAAGTAGATGACCTTCTCGAGGTCCTTCGGGGCGAGGTCGAGCAGGTAGCCGAGGCGCGAGGGCACGCCCTTGAAGAACCAGATGTGCGTGACCGGCGCGGCGAGCTCGATGTGGCCCATGCGCTCACGACGCACCTTCGAGCGCGTCACCTCGACGCCGCAGCGCTCGCAGATGATGCCCTTGAAGCGCACGCGCTTGTACTTGCCGCAGTAGCACTCCCAGTCCCGGGTCGGACCGAAGATCTTCTCGCAGAAGAGTCCGTCCTTCTCGGGCTTGAGGGTGCGGTAGTTGATGGTCTCGGGCTTCTTCACCTCACCGTGCGACCACGCACGGATGTCGTCGGCCGTGGCCAGGCCGATACGCAGCTCGTCGAAGACGTTGACGTCGAGCAAGTTGTCCTACTTCCTTCGCCTGCCGGGACCGGCCGTGGCCGGCCCCGACGCCAAAAAGACGGTTGGTGTGGGGGTCGTCGGTGGGAGCGGGGTGACCCGCTCCCACCTGCCCGAGATCAGATCTCGTCGACGCTGGACGCCGCGTTGGGGCGGCGCGACAGGTCGATGCCGAGCTCTTCGGCTGCGCGGTACACGTCGTCGTCCGACTCCCGCATCTCGATGGACACGCCGTCGCTCGAGAGCACCTCGACGTTCAGGCACAGCGACTGCATCTCCTTGAGGAGGACCTTGAAGGACTCCGGGATGCCCGAGTCGGGGATGTTCTCGCCCTTGACGATCGCCTCGTAGACCTTGACGCGACCGGGCACGTCGTCCGACTTGATCGTGAGGAGCTCCTGCAGCGTGTAGGCCGCGCCGTACGCCTCGAGGGCCCACACCTCCATCTCGCCGAAGCGCTGGCCGCCGAACTGCGCCTTACCACCGAGCGGCTGCTGGGTGATCATCGAGTACGGGCCGGTCGAGCGCGCGTGGATCTTGTCGTCGACCAGGTGGTGGAGCTTGAGGATGTACATGTAGCCCACCGACACGGCCTCGGGGAACGGCTCGCCGGAGCGGCCGTCGAAGAGGCGCGCCTTGCCGTCGGCGCCGACCATGCGGTCGCCGTCGCGGTTCGGGATCGTCGTCGAGAGCAGGCCCGTGAGCGCGTCCTCGTGGACGCCGTCGAACACCGGGGTGGCGACGGGACGGCCCGGCTCGGACGTCGCGGCGATCTCCGGGACGTTCTCCCGCCAGGAGAGGTCCTTGCCGTCGGCGAGCGAGATGTCCCAGCCCTGCTTCGCGACCCACCCGAGGTGCGTCTCGAGGACCTGGCCCACGTTCATACGACCGGGGACGCCCAGCGGGTTGAGGACGACGTCGACCGGCGTCCCGTCCTCGAGGAACGGCATGTCCTCGACGGGCAGGATCTTGGAGATGACGCCCTTGTTGCCGTGACGGCCGGCGAGCTTGTCGCCGTCCGTGATCTTGCGGCGCTGCGCGATGTAGACGCGCACGAGCTGGTTCACGCCCGCGGGCAGCTCGTCGCCGTCCTCGCGGTTGAACTCGCGCACGCCGATGACCGTCCCGGACTCGCCGTGGGGCACCTTGAGCGACGTGTCGCGCACCTCGCGCGCCTTCTCGCCGAAGATCGCGCGCAGGAGGCGCTCCTCCGGGGTCAGCTCGGTCTCGCCCTTCGGCGTGACCTTGCCGACCAGGACGTCGCCCGCGCCGACCTCGGCACCGATGCGGATGATGCCGCGCTCGTCGAGGTCCGCGAGGACGTCCTCGGAGACGTTCGGGATGTCCCGCGTGATCTCCTCGGGGCCGAGCTTGGTGTCGCGCGCGTCGACCTCGTGCTCCTCGATGTGGATCGAGGAGAGCACGTCGTCCTGCACGAGACGCTGGCTGAGGATGATCGCGTCCTCGTAGTTGTGGCCCTCCCACGACATGAACGCCACGAGGAGGTTGCGGCCGAGCGCGAGCTCGCCCTCGTCGGTCGCCGGACCGTCCGCGAGGACGGAGCCGGGCTCGACGCGCTGGCCCTCGTCGACGAGCACGCGCTGGTTGTAGCTCGTGCCCTGGTTCGAGCGGCGGAACTTCGCGATGCGGTAGCTGCCGGTCGTGCCGTCGTCGTTCGCGACGAGCACGAGGTCGGCCGAGACCTCGGTGACGACACCGGGCTTCGTCGCGACGACGACGTCGCCCGCGTCGACGGCCGCGCGCCACTCCATGCCGGTCCCGACGAGCGGGGCCTCGGAGCGGACCAGCGGCACGGCCTGGCGCTGCATGTTCGCACCCATGAGGGCGCGGTTCGCGTCGTCGTGCTCGAGGAACGGGATGAGCGCCGTCGCGACCGAGACCATCTGGCGCGGCGAGACGTCCATGTAGTCGACCTGCGCGCCGGGGACGATCTCGACCTCGCCGCCCTTGGTGCGCACGAGCACGCGCTCGTCCGCGAAGGAGCCGTCGGCGTTGAGCGTCTGGTTCGCCTGCGCGATGACGTGGCGGTCCTCGTCGTCGGCCGTGAGGTAGACGACCTCGTCGGTCACCTTGCCCGCCGTCACCTTGCGGTACGGCGTCTCGATGAAGCCGAACGGGTTGATGCGCCCGTACGACGCGAGCGAGCCGATCAGACCGATGTTCGGACCCTCAGGGGTCTCGATCGGGCACATGCGGCCGTAGTGCGACGGGTGGACGTCACGGACCTCCATGCCGGCGCGGTCGCGCGAGAGACCACCCGGGCCGAGGGCCGAGAGACGACGCTTGTGCGTCAGGCCCGCGAGCGGGTTGTTCTGGTCCATGAACTGCGAGAGCTGCGACGTGCCGAAGAACTCGCGGATGGACGCCACGACCGGGCGGATGTTGATGAGCGTCTGCGGCGTGATCGCCTCGACGTCCTGCGTCGTCATGCGCTCGCGCACGACGCGCTCCATCCGGGACAGGCCCGTGCGGACCTGGTTCTGGATGAGCTCGCCGACGGCGCGGATGCGGCGGTTGCCGAAGTGGTCGATGTCGTCCGTCTCGACGCGCACCTCGACGGCCTCGCCGTTGCGCGTGCCCGGGATGCTCGCGTGGTCCGCGTGCAGCGCCGCGAGGTACTTGATCGTCGCGACGACGTCCGAGACCGACAGCGTGGAGTCGCTGAGCGGCGCGTCGATGCCGAGCTTCTTGTTCGCCTTGTAGCGGCCGACCTTGGCGAGGTCGTAGCGCTTCGGGTTGAAGTAGAAGTTCTCGAGGAGCGCGCGGCCGGCCTCGACCGTCGGCGGCTCGCCCGGGCGGATCTTGCGGTAGAGGTCGACGAGCGCCTCGTCCTGCGTGTGGACGTGGTCCTTCTCGAGCGTGTCGAGCACGGACGGGAAGTCCGCGAACTGCTCGCGGATCTCGGACTCCGTGAGGCCGAGCGCCTTGAGCAGCACGGTCACGGACTGCTTGCGCTTGCGGTCGACGCGCACGCCGACGGCGTCGCGCTTGTCGATCTCGAACTCGAGCCAGGCACCGCGCGACGGGATGATCTTCGCGGAGAAGATGTCCTTGTCGCTCGTCTTGTCGGCAGCGCGCTCGAAGTAGACGCCGGGCGAGCGGACGAGCTGCGAGACGACGACGCGCTCGGTGCCGTTGATGATGAACGTGCCGCGCTCGGTCATGAGCGGGAAGTCGCCCATGAAGACCGTCTGGCTCTTGATCTCACCGGTGTTGTAGTTGACGAACTCCGCGGTGACGAACAGCGGCGCGGCGTACGTGAAGTCCTTCTCCTTGCACTCGTCGGCCGTGTACTTCGGCGGCTCGAAGCGGTGGTTGGAGAACGACAGCGACATCGAGGACCCGAAGTCCTCGATCGGGGAGATCTCCTCGAAGATCTCCTCGAGACCCGACGTCGAGGGCACGTCCTGGCGCCCGGCCTCGGCCGCGGCGGCGACGCGCGCCTGCCACGCCTCGTTGCCGAGCAGCCAGTCGAAGCTCTCGGTCTGGAGGCCCAGCAGGTCGGGGACCTCGAGCGGCTCGAAGATCTTGGCGAAGGAGAGGCGACGCGATGCGGTGCGGTTCGCGATGGCGTCGGCGGACGGAGCAGAAGGGGTGCGCGAGGCAGCCAAGAGGGGTCCTTCCCTGCAGATCGAAAGAACGCTGCACCGGCCGGGCTGGACACGATCACCGCCGCCACGACACCTCGCGGACGCGCACGTACGTCGGCGAGGGGGTCGGGGGTATATGAGATCGGGGGCACAGGACAGCGCAAAGCGTGAGCATACCCCAAGAAGGCGTCGCCACACAACCCCGGGGCACACTCCCCCGCCCGGCCTGGGCGCTGCGCGCCTCGCCGGTACTCGCACGGGCCTCGTCGCCCGCCCTCCAGCCCGCCGTGCGGGCCTCGAACCTGCTGCTGTCGACCTCGCTGTCCTGCGTCGTCGACCCGCACATGGTGGCACACTCGTGGCCGTTCCGTGAAGCCGGTGCGCCGACCCCGTCGGCGCCACGGGGTACCCGGGAGCCTCCGGGCCGCCCGGGAGGCCGCCGGCCCGGGACCCGACCGTCCCGGACGACGACGAGGCCCGCACCCCGATCGGGGTGCGGGCCTCGTGCGGCGTGCGACCGGTCCCGTCAGGACGGGACCGGTGCGATCACTTGAGGGTGACCGTGGCGCCGGCGCCCTCGAGGGCAGCCTTGGCCTTCTCGGCCGTCTCCTTGTTCGCGCCCTCCAGGACCGGCTTCGGGGCACCGTCCACGAGGTCCTTGGCCTCCTTCAGGCCGAGGGACGTGAGCGCGCGCACCTCCTTGATGACCTGGATCTTCTTGTCGCCGGCAGCCTCGAGGATGACGTCGAACTCGTCCTTCTCCTCCTCGGCCGGGGCGTCGCCACCGGCGCCACCCGCGGGGGCGGCGACCGCGACGGCGGCGGGGGCGGCGGCGGTGACCTCGAAGGTCTCCTCGAAAGCCTTCACGAACTCGTTGAGCTCGATGAGGGTGAGGCCCTTGAACTGCTCGATGAGCTCGTCGGTGCTGAGCTTCGCCATGATGGCGTTCCTTTCGGTCGGTGCTCGGCAGCGGCCCGGTGCGGGCCTGCCAGAAGCGGGGTGTTGTGCTTGCGCTGCGTCGATCGCGAGACCGGGCGGGCCCGGTCACGGGATCAGGCGGCAGCGCCCTCCGATTCCTGCTTCTGACGCAGGGCATCGATGACGCGGGCGGCCTGGGCGGTGTTCGCGGTGAAGACGTAGGCAGCCTGGAAGAGCTTGGCCTTCATCGCGCCGGCCGCCTTGGCCAGCAGGACCTCGCGGGACTCGAGGTCCGCGAGCTTCGTGACCTCCGCGGCGGTCAGGGGGCGCCCGTCGAGGACACCGCCCTTGATGACCAGCGCGGGGTTCGCCTTGGCGAAGTCACGCAGACCCTTGGCCGCCTCGACCGGATCCCCGGTGACGAAGGCGATGGCCGAAGGACCCTGCAGGTCGGCGTCGAGTCCCTCGACACCGGCCTCCTTGGCCGCGATGGCGGTCAGCGTGTTCTTCACCACGGCGTAGGTTGCGTTGCCGCTGAGCGACCGACGCAGCTGCTTGAGCTGCGCGACGGTGAGCCCGCGGTACTCGGTCAGCACGGCAGCGTTCGAGTCGCGGAACTTCTCCGAGATCTCGGCGACTGCGGCTGCCTTGTCCGGCCTCGCCATGGCAATCCTTCCGGTGGTGGTACCACCGGCGTCCGTCCCGGAACGAGAAAGAGCCCCGCGCAGGCGCGGGGCTCGCAGTCGCACGCGCGGCGGGGCCGGGCGGACGTCGTCGATTCGCTACCTGCGCTGGTCTCCACCACGTGGGCGGGACTTCGGTCCGTCACGTCCTGCAGACGGAGTCTGCGGGCAGCGTCGGACGACCGGCGGTCTTGGGTACACGCTCATCGTACGGGACGACGGCGCGTGGTCCAAACCGCGGCCCGTGCCGTCAGAGCACCAGCGGGCCGAAGCAGACCAGCGGCACCGGTTCGGGCTCGTCGGCCACCGCCCGGGCGAGCGCCGTCCCCGGCATCGCGCCGTCGCGCAGCTCGGCGTGGAGCGACGGCATGACGCGCGCCGCGACGTCGTCGCGCAGCGGGGCCACGCTCGCGATCACCGCGCGGGCACCGAGCCGCAGCAGGACGCTCGTCAGGCCGAGCGACTCGCCGCCGATCCGCGGCGTCGACAGCCCCACCTCGCACGCGGACAGCACGACGACCACGCCGTGCAGGTCGGTCCCGTCGAGCTCGTGCGCGAACAGCGGGCCGTCGGCGAGACGCAGCGACGAGAACAGCGGGTTGTCGGTCTCGTGCGTCCCGTGCGCGGCCAGGTGCACGACTCCCGCGGTGCGCAGCCCGTCGACCACGGCCTCGCACGTCGCCTCCTCCCCCGCCAGCGCCTCCGCGCCTTCCCAGACGGACGCGACGAGCTTCGCCTCGGCGCCGGAGAAGCGCAGGCCCGGTCCGGCGACGACGAGCGCCTCGTCCGCCCGGCGCACCGGCTCGCCGACGCGCAGGTCCACCCAGGAGTTCGCCCACGTGCGCAGCCCGCGCCGCGAAGGCAGCGAGGCCCACGGCAGCGCGAGCAGCAGGTCGCGCGCCGCGACGTGGAGGTCGCCGTCCGCCTCGAGCGGGACGACGAGCGCGTCGTCGAGCGCGGCCAGCGTCCGGGACAGCGAGCCGACCGCGGCCTCGCGCATGGGGACCGGGATGAGCACGTTCGACAGGACCGCGAAGTCGGCGCGCGCACGGCGCACCTGCTCGGCGACCGCCGCACGCGACGCGAGGCGCACGAGCCGGGAGCCCTCGGCGCCGAGGCGGACGGCGAGCACGTCGTCGCCGTCGAGCATGAGGTCGGCCACGACGGCGTCGGAGCCGGCGGCGGCCAGGGCGGCGCGCAGCCGCCGCTCCGACGCGGGGACCGGAGCCGCGGCCCCACCGCCGTGCTGCCAGGAGCGTCGCCGCGCGTCGTCCTGGAGGCGCCGCGCCGCCTGGAGGTGGTCCTGCCGGCGCGCGAGGCTGGCCGCGTCCGAGGGCGCCCCCAGCGCGCGGGCGGCCTCGACCTCGCGCCGCGCCGCGGCGAGGAGGTCCGCGAGGACCGGGTCGGCGGGCGGGCGCACGCGGCCCGTCCCGGCGAACGCCGCGCGGCCGCGCTCGACGGCGTCGAAGATCGTCCCGGGGCGCCGGGTGCGCAGCGCCGCCTCGACGTCGACGTTGCCGAGGCGCACCCCGTGCACCGCGGACGCCGTCACGGCGTCCACGGACCCGAGCCGCGCGCGGTGGTCCGCGAGCGCCGCCTGGCCGCGCCGCACGGCGCGGACGCCGGCACGTCGGTCCCCCGCCACGAACGCGAGCTGCGCGAGGACCGCCTCGTGCTGGAGGCGGACGGGCAACGGTGCGCGGCCGAGGCGCGGGGGCACCGCCCGGAGGACCTCCTGCGCCCCGCGCACGTCGCCCGCGGACACGAGCCACTCGACGGCGAGCAGCCGCGCGGGGACCGTGACCCCCAGACCGGCGACGCCGCCCAGCGTCTCGCCGTCGTGCGCGAGGTCGAGCGCCCACGTCGCGTGGCGACGGGCGCGCGCCGGCCCGACCGGCGTCGCGCGGTGCTCGGTGAGAGCCGCCTGGAGCTCCGCGACGCGAGCGCGCAGCATCCACGGCGTGTTGCCGAGGCGGTCGAACCGGCGCGACGCCGAGCGGGCGAGCCGCCGCGCCTCGGCGTACCGCCGCAGGCCGAGCACGACGCGCGACCGGACCAGCTCGACCTCCGCGAGGTCGCGCAGCATGCGGTAGCGGGAGAGGTGCTCGCGCGCCTCGCTCAGCGCCTCGTCGGCCTCGGTCAGCAGCCCGGCGTCGAGCAGCACCTGCGCGCGGTCGATGAGCCCGACGGCCGCGTGCCGGTCCGGCGCCTGCGCCGCGGCCTCGTCCATGGCGCGCAGGGCGACCGGGAGGTCGCCACGCAGGTACTCGGCGTACCCGAGGTTGTGCCGTGCCTTGGAGACGAGGAGCTCGTCCCCGAGCGCGGTGGCCCGGCGGACGGCGTCGTCGAGGTCGCGGCTCGCCCTCTCGGCGTCACCCAGCTCGAGGCGCAGCGACCCGAGGTTGAGCAGCAGGACGGCGGCGTCGAGGGGCCGCGCGTCGTCGATGACCTCGGCCGCCGTCTCCATCTCGTCCAGCGCGGCCGAGACGTCGCCGGTCCGCAGCCGCAGGAGCCCACGCTGGGACCGCACGACGAGGGCGAGGTCGCGCATGGCCAGCGCGGTGCCGCGCGCCTCGACCTCGGCGAGCCGTTCGTAGGCGCCGTCGACGTCGCCCGTCAGCTCGAACTCCGCGAGCGCGAGCCCGAGCAGCGCGCGGGCCGCGAGGTAGGCGTCGTCCCGGCTCGCGCCCTCGCCGGCGACATCGACGTCGTGGACGATCTGCGCGAACGCGCGGCTCGCGCGGCGGTGCTGGCCGCGGGCGTTCACGGCCTGCGCAGCAGCCAGCCGGGCCCCGAGCACCTCCCGGCTGCTGCGCACCACCGCTCATCACCTCATGCGTCGTCACCCGGGGTCGGGACCAGACCCGTCGCCAGGGTAATGGACGGCCACAGCCAGGCGCAGCGGTCCGGCGCGCCCTGGCCGGGCTCCAGGACGCCGGGGTCCGTCGGGTCGTCGCCGATCCGCTCGAGCAGGGACGCCGCGAGCTCGCCCGCGAGGACGGGCGCCGCGAACGACGTCCCGCTCCACGTCGCGAAACCGCCCTGGAAACCCTCGGGGTCGATCGTGGCGCGGAACCCCGGTCCCCAGAGCTCCGGGACGTGGCGCGAGGGCGCGACGGCGCCGTCGATCGTGCGCGGGATCGTGGACACGAGGGACGCGCCCGGGCGGGTGCACGTGATCCAGGGGCCGTCGTTGCTGAAGAGCGACACCGTCCCGTCGGGGTTCTTCGCGCCGACCGTGAGGACCGGCGGCTCGTCGAGGAGCAGCGTCACCCCCGCGAGCGGGACGGGAGGGCTCACCTTCCGGTCGATCCGGGGGGCGAACGCCGCGGGGTAGGTCGGGCGGGTCTGGCCGTCGTTGCCCGACGACACGACGACGATGACGCCGTACCGGCGCAGGGCACGGATCAGCGCCCCGAACGGGGCGTCGAAGTCCGCGTCCTCCGGGCGCTCGTGGTAGTAGCCGAGCGAGAGCACGAGGACGTCGATCGGCGCGTAGCCGTCGCGCCCGGCCAGGCCGAGCACGTGCCACAGGAGCACGCGACGCAGGGTCCGCAGCAGGTCGCGCTCCGGCACGATGCCCGACCCGCCGTAGAGGCGCGGGGCGAGGATGACGGCGTCCGGGCACAGCTGGTGCACGAGGCCCGCGATGAAGGTCCCGTGGCCCGCGACCGGGTCGAGCGGACCCGTCAGGGGCGAGACGGAGACGCCGCCGATCTCCGGGTCCTCGTACGGGTACTCCGTCGGCGGCAGGGTCGACAGCGGCTGACCGAGCAGCTCGGGGTCGCGCACGACGATCGTCCCGCGCGTCTCCAGGTCGTCGTCGAACCACGGGTGCTCGCCGACGCCGGTGTCGAGCACGGCGACCACAGGACGACGGACACCGTCGCCCGCGACCCACGGCGTCTCCCCCGCCGGCAGCGCGCGGCGCGGCACGGGGCCGATCCAGCTCACGGGCGTGCGACCGCCCGAGCCCGGCAGGGAGTACTCCGCGGTGCCCGCGAACGGGTGCGGCTGCGTGTAGGGGTGCGGCTGGGTGTACGGGTGCGGCTGCGTGTAGGGATGCGGCTGGGTGTACGGGTGCGGCTGCGTGTACGGGAACGGCTGCGTGTACGGCTGGCCGCCGATGAACGGGGTCGGTGCGACCATGTGGTCGAGCGCGAGCCGCGGGCTGTGCCGGTCGTCCGGGCACAGCCGTCCGCGCAGCTCCTCGACGAGGTGCCAGGCGTCGGGAAGCTGCCCCTGCTCGTCGTCGCGGTAGCGCAGGCGCACGGAGTAGCCGAACGTGCGGAGCAGGTCGGTCGTCGTCTCGGGGTCGAGGTCGGCCTCGCGCACCAGCTCGGCGTCGTCGATGCTCTCCTGCTGCACCTCCACGCGGAGCCCGAGACGCTCGGCCGCGCGCTCGAGCCACCGCAGCGAGCGGTTCCCCTCACGGTCGAACGGCGACTCGGGGATGAGGATGCGGTCGCCCACGTACCAGGTGGGGTGCGGGGACTGCTGCCCGGCGCGACGCTGCGCGGCGACCGGGTCGATCGTGCGGGTGCGCCACTGGAGCCGGCTCGGCCGGTCGCCGAAGAAACCGAGGTCTGCGGCTCCGACGGGGGGTTCAGGGGTCTCGCTCACGTGCTCCTCCTCGGGGGATGACGTTCGTCCGGTGCCGCACGCGTCGTCGTCGACGGGCGGCCGCCCGCGCACCGCTGCGCGGGGAAGGGTCTGTCTCTTCTCCACATCTGACGCTGCCGACGATGCCAACTGGGTGTAGATCTCGC
>NZ_JBYTEQ010000007.1:103950-107989 GCF_058792115.1 Cellulosimicrobium sp. EB106-03-01-XG111 | reverse complement strand
GGGGTGGGGGGGGGTACGTGTGTTCCCCCCTCCCCCCACCGGGTGCTAGAGCTCGACGACCGGCGTGCTCACGGCACCGCCGGCGCCGTCGGCGCGGCGGACCACGAGGCTCGCCGGGCCGCGGTCGACGGCCTCGAAGACGAAGCGGCCGTCGTCGTCGCTCGTCGTCTCGCTCACCACGCCGGGGCGGTGGAGCTCGACGCGCAGCGCCGTCGCGGGTGCGGCCCAGCCGTCGATGCGGATGCGGCCGTCGTCCGTCGGGGACAGCGAGATCATCACCGTGACGGACTCGGACGTGAACGTGATCGTGCGCGCCTCGACGGGCGGCGCGTCGCCGCGCACGGACGTCGCGGGGGCCTGGACGTACTCCAGCTCCATGACCTCGGCCTCGAGCCCGGCGAGCGTGATCGCGAAGAGCGACCGCTCGACGAGGCCGTCCGGGACGGGGTCGATCTCCTCCGCGATCCGCGCGAGGTCGGCCAGGAGGGCGAGGTCGACGGCGTCGAGCGGCTCGTCGGGGCTGTGCGTCGGCTCGGTGCTCATGATGCTTCCCACGGTTCCCCCTGGTCGTCGATGATGTCGCGCAGCTTGGCGAGGCAGCGGCCCCGCGTGGAGCCGATGCTCCCGACGGGCATGCCGATGGCGGCGGAGATGGCCTTGTAGTCCGGACGGTCGGCGAGCGACACGAGGTGGAGCAGCTGGCGACAGCGTTCCGGCAGCCGGTCGAGCGCGGCCCAGAGGGAGCGGTCGCGCTCGTTGCGGAGCACCTCGACGTCCGGCGTCGGGTCGCCCGACGGGAGCTCGGGGATGCCCTCGTCGGTGTCGTCTGGGAGCTCGGTGCGCCGTCGGGCCTCGTCGCGGTGCTTGCGCACGGCCTCCCAGGCCGCGCGCTTGGCCGTGATGAGCAGCCACTTGAGGACGGCGTGCGGCTCCTTGATGGTCATGGCGTTGCGCACGAGCGCGACCCACACCGTCTGGACGATGTCGTCGGCCTGCTCGCGCTCCACGCCTTGCGCGCGCACCGTGTGCCACAGGAGGGGGGACGCCTCGCGGACGAAGTCCCCGAGCGCCTCCGGACGGCCGTCGCGGTACTCCAGGAGCGCGAACGCGCCCCGGTCCCCCAGGCTGAGGCCCGGTTCGCCGGTGTCGGCCACCTCGTCGGTCGTTCTGGTCATGGGGCGCACTGTCCTCGGCACGCTCGTCCGGTCAGGCATCAGCGGGGGGTCCCCGGAAGCGCCTGATTCTACGGCCGGGCCGGTGGGGTCGACAACCATCGTCACTGGTCACACCCCTCCCGGCTCGCGCGGTTGTGTCCCATCTCGTCCCTCCGGCACACGGGCGGGAGCGTCTGTTCGGCGCTCCTCCACCCGGACGAGAGGGGCGGACCACCCGTCTGATACATCCCGTCCGCGCGTGTTCTCTCCCGGGCGACCCGTCCGGGCCACGCACCGCTCCGAACCAGGGTCGACGCGCGGACAGCCCGCGCGACCACAGAGCGGAGACCACCATGACCTCGTCCCCGAACCGCCTGCTCGCAGCCGTCTTCGGCGCCGTCTACCTGCTGGTCGGCCTCGCCGGCTTCGTCGTGACGTCGGGCGTCGGCTTCGCCGCCACCGAGGGCCGCAACCTCCTGCTGTTCGAGGTGAACCCCCTGCACAACATCGTCCACCTCGGCATCGGGGCGGCGCTGCTGCTCGCGTCGCGCAGCGTCCGGGCCGCGCGCGGCACGAACGTCGCGATCGGCGCGGTGTACCTCCTCGTCGGCGTGGTGGGGCTGTTCCTCGTCGACACCGGCGCCAACATCATCGCGCTCAACGGTGCCGACAACGTGCTGCACCTCGCCAGCGCGCTGCTGCTCCTCGGCGTCGGGCTCGCCGCAGACCGCGAGGACGCGGGCCGCGCCGTCACGGCATGACGACGCCCGTCCCGACCCGGCGCGTCGGCGCCGCGCTCGCGCTGCTCGGTGCCGGGATCGTCGACCTCGGGCTCGTCCGGGGCGCGTTCCCGGCGCCGCCCGGCCTGCTCGCGCTGGCCACCGGGGCCGCGGAGCTCGTCGTCGCGCTCGCGCTCCTCGCCCGCGGTCCGCGGCCCGGGCGCCCGACGGCGGTCCCGCGCGTCGGGATCGCCCTGCTCCTCGTCGCGACCGTCGCCGGGGTGGTCGTGCCCGTCGCGTCCGGCGTGCCGCTCTCGGCGGGCGCGGCCGCGGCGGCCGCCCTGCGGGTCGCGACGGCGTGCGTCCTCGCGCGCCCGGCGCGCGTCCCCGCCGGCGGCCCGCCGGCGCGCGCCGGGGCGCGGCTCGTCGCGCTGTTCTCGGTGTCCGTCGTGGTCGCCGCCGTCGCGACGTTCGGCCTCGGCGGGACCGACGCCGCGCGACGCGCCGTGCCGCACGGGTCGCACCTGCCCGCCCTGGGGCACCTGCCGGGGCACGGCGCGGGCCACGACGGCGGTCCCGGCACCACGCCGTGAGGGCCCGACGGCGGCGCCGCCCGGCGCGGCCTCGCGCCTCCCGCGGGGTACGAGTTCTCCCGTAATCGCGGGGCCCGAAGTTCCGGGGAATCCCTCATGCCGCGCGGCGGGCACCAGGCCTAGCGTCGGGAGCGACCCCTGCACCCACACCGCGGGTGCGGACCGGCGAGGCGCGACGACGCGCCCCGCCCGAGCACGAGGAGCACCTCCGTGAGAACAGTCCTCACCGGCCGCACGCGCGGCCTCACCGGGCGCGCGCTGCGCGCCCTCGCGTCCGTGGTCGCCGCGGCGACCGTCGTCGCGGGCGGCGCGCTCGCCGCCGCCCCCGCGACCGCCGCGGCACCGGCCACGGCGACGGCCGCCGCGCCCGTGGGCGCCGCCGCGCCGTCGGGCAGCACGCAGTGGCTCACCGGCTACTGGCACAACTTCGACAACGGCTCCGTGACGATGCGCCTGTCCGAGATCCCCCAGGCCTACAACCTCGTCGCCATCGCGTTCGCGGACAACCTCGCCGGGACCCCCGGCGGCATCACGTTCAACCTCGCGAGCGCGGAGCTCGGCGGCTACACCGAGGCGCAGTTCACGGCCGACGTCGCGGCGATCCGGGCGCAGGGCCGCAAGGTCGTGATCTCGGTGGGCGGCGAGAAGGGCAACGTCATCGTCTCGAACGCGATCGAGGCGAAGAACTTCGCCGACACCACGTACGCCCTCATGCAGAAGTACGGGTTCGACGGCGTCGACATCGACCTCGAGCACGGCATCAACGCCACGTACATGTCGAGCGCCCTCCACCAGCTCGCGGCGAAGGTCGGTCCGAGCCTGATCCTCACCATGGCGCCGCAGACGATCGACTACCAGGCGACGAGCATGGGGTACTACCAGCTCACCCTCGCGATCAAGGACATCCTCACGATCGTCAACACCCAGTACTACAACTCGGGCTCGATGATGGGCTGCAACCAGCAGGTCTACTCGCAGGGCACGGTCGACTTCCTCACCGCGCTGACCTGCATCCAGCTCGAGATGGGCCTGCGACCCGACCAGGTCGGCATCGGCGTCCCGGCCGTGCCGCGCGCCGCGGGCGGCGGCTACCAGCCGCTCGCGAACGTCGTCAAGGCCGTCGACTGCCTCGAGGTCGGCACCGGTTGCGGCGCGTTCAAGCCCGCGAAGCCGTACGGCAAGATCGGCGGCGTCATGACCTGGTCGATCAACTGGGACAAGACCAACGGCTACCAGGTCGCGTCCGTGATCGGCGGCCGCCTCGCGAGCGGGCCGACCACGCCCACCGAGCCGACCAACCCCACGAACCCCACCAACCCCACCAACCCGACCAACCCCGGGACCTGCACCGCGACCGCGTGGTCGGCCTCCGCCGTCTACACCGGGGGCGCCCGCGTCTCCCACCAGGGCCGCACCTACGAGGCCAAGTGGTGGACCACCAACGAGAACCCCGCGCAGAGCGGGCAGTGGGGCGTCTGGAAGGACCTCGGCGCCTGCTGACCCGGGCGGCACGCCCTCGGGCGACCTGCTGAGACGACGACGGCGGGGGGGGGGGGGGGGGGGGGGGGGAGGG
>NZ_JBYTEQ010000007.1:0-103940 GCF_058792115.1 Cellulosimicrobium sp. EB106-03-01-XG111 | reverse complement strand
GCGGCACCCTGGTCGGGTGCCGCGCCGTCGTGCGTGGTGCGGACGGAGGACCGTCCGCGGGGAGGACTGCCGTCAGGCGGCGTCGTCCTCGAGCAGCTTCGTCGTCTTGGACTGGTCCAGCGGGATGCCGGGGCCCATCGTCGTCGCCAGCGTGGCCTTGGTGATGTACCGGCCCTTCGAGGACGACGGCTTGAGACGCAGGACCTCTTCGAGGGCCGCCGCGTAGTTCTCCACGAGCGCCTTCTCGTCGAACGAGACCTTGCCGATGATGAAGTGCAGGTTGCCGTGCTTGTCGACACGGAACTCGATCTTGCCGCCCTTGATGTCCGACACGGCCTTCGCCACGTCCATCGTCACGGTGCCGGTCTTCGGGTTCGGCATGAGACCGCGGGGGCCCAGCACCTTGCCCAGACGGCCGACCTTGCCCATGAGGTCCGGCGTCGCCACGGCGGCGTCGAAGTCGGTGTACCCACCGGCGACCTTCTCGATGAGGTCGTCGCCGCCGACCTCGTCGGCACCGGCCGCACGGGCCTCCTCCGCCTTCGCCGCGTTCGCGAAGACGATGACGCGGGCGGTCTTGCCCGTGCCGTGCGGGAGGTTGACCGTGCCACGGACCATCTGGTCCGCCTTGCGCGGGTCGACACCGAGGCGGAACGCGACCTCGACGGTCGCGTCGTACTTCACGGTCGACGTCTCCTTGGCGAGACGGATCGCCTCGAGCGGCGCGTAGAGACGCTCGCGGTCGATCTTCTCCTCGGCGTTGCGGTACGCCTTGCTGCGCGTTGCCATCTGCTTCTCCTTCTGCAGTCGTGGTCAGCGGGTCCGCGCGGACCCTGCCACCGTCGCCCGCGGGGTGCGGAGCGACGTCGTGCACGAGGCCGTCACACAAGTCAGGCCTCGGTCGTTCATCAGCCCTCGACGGTGATACCCATCGAGCGGGCCGTGCCGGCGATGATCTTCGACGCGGCGTCGAGGTCGTTCGCGTTGAGGTCCTCGAGCTTGGTCTGGGCGATCTCGCGCACCTGGTCCGCGGTGATCTTCGCGACCTTGGTGGTGTGCGGCGTCGCCGAGCCCTTCTGGACGCCCGCGGCCTTCTTGATGAGCTCCGCCGCCGGCGGGGTCTTCGTCACGAAGGTGAACGAGCGGTCCTCGTAGACCGTGATCTCGACGGGGATGACGTTGCCGCGCTGCGACTCGGTCGCCGCGTTGTAGGCCTTGCAGAACTCCATGATGTTCACACCGTGCTGACCGAGCGCGGGGCCGATCGGCGGCGCGGGCGTCGCCGCACCGGCCTGGATCTGGAGCTTGATGAGGCCGGAGACCTTCTTCTTGGGAGGCATGACTCTTCCCTGGCTTTCTTCTCGTGGGCCGACGCCGTGGGCGATGACCCGGTTGCAGTACTGCGCTCACGCGGGGCGGCTCGGGCCGCCCGCGCGTCAGATCTTCGCGACCTGGTTGAACGACAGCTCGACCGGGGTCTCCCGGCCGAAGATGGAGACGAGGACCTTGAGCTTCTGGTTCTCGACGTTGATCTCGGAGATCGTGGCGGGCAGCGTGTCGAACGGGCCGTCCGTGACGGTGACCGACTCGCCGACCGTGAAGTCGACCTCGACGGGAGCCTTCGCCGCGGCCTGAGCGGGCTTGCCGGCCTCCGGGGCGGGGGTGAGCATCGGCGCGAGCATCGAGAAGACCTCGTCGAGCGTCAGCGGCACCGGCTGGTGGGTGTGCCCGACGAAGCCGGTGACACCGGGCGTGTGGCGCACGGCGCCCCACGACTCGTCGGTGAGGTCCATCCGGACGAGGACGTAGCCGGGGATGCGCACGCGTCGGACGATCTTCTTCTGCGCGTTCTTGATCTCGGCCACCTCCTCCATGGGGACCTCGATCTGGAAGATGTAGTCCTCCATGTTCAGGCTCTGGATACGGTTCTCCAGGTTGGCCTTCACACGGTTCTCGTAGCCCGCGTAGGAGTGGATGACGTACCAGTCGCCCGGCTGCGAGCGCAGCGTGCGCTTGAACTCCGCGACCGGGTCCTCGATAACGTCGCCGTCCTCGTCGGCCGGGCGGACCTCGTCCGCCTCGTCGTCCGCCGGCTCGTCGTCGCTCGCCGCGTCGTCGGCCTCGTCCGTCGCGTCGTCGGTCTCGTCAGCGGCGTCGAGGGCCTCGTCGGCTCCGTCGACCGCCGGGACGTCCGTGGTCTCGTCGACGTCGTCCTGGGCACCCTCGGGCTGCGTCGGGTCGACGTTCTCCGTCTGGTCCAGCGACTCCTGGGACACGAACGAACCTGCTTTCTCAACGAACTGCTCGAAGACTTCTTCTGGAAGCGCCGACGGCGCCCCGAGGGGCGCCGGCTGCCGTGCTGACCCGGTCTGGCCGGGGAAGGTCGTGCGCTAGCCGAAGACCCACCGGACGGCCTGGCCGATCCCCAGGTCGAGGACGGTCACGAACGCCATGACCACGACCACGAAGACGAGGACCACCGTCGTGTAGGTGATGAGCTCGGAGCGCGTCGGCGTCACGACCTTGCGGAGCTCGGCCACCACCTGGCGCACGAACAGGGCGATGCGCGCGAAGAGGTTGGGCTTCTTGTCCGCGGACGGACCGCCCTTCTTCTTCACCTCGTCGGCGCGGGCACCGCCTGCACCCACGGCCTCTGACGGCGATTCGCTCACTCGATCTTCCCCATCGCTCACGTACGGGACTTGCTCGAACCCTCGGTGCGACCCGGTGCCGGGCCGCGCGCGGATCCCGGGAAGGTCCCGCGAGAGCCACGCCGTGCAGGGTAGACAGGACTCGAACCTGCAACCTGCGGTTTTGGAGACCGCTGCGCTACCAATTGCGCCACTACCCTTCGTGCCGACGGCGCCCCGCACGGCCTCGCTCCCCGGACGAAGTCGTCTCACGGGCGCGGACCAGCGTGGCGGGCGTCAACCACCGAGGGATCACTGTACGCGACGCGGCGCCCCTGGTCGAACCACCGTCCACCGATCGGTGGACGCGAGGTCCGGACGAACGGGCGTCGCGACCAGAGACCGCGCGCCGACAGGCTGGTCCCATGACGACGACACCCCTCCCCGCAGGCCCCCGCGGGGCCGGCTCCGTCCCCGGCACCGGTCAGGACGGACCGGCCGTGGACGTGCGCGGCCTGCGCAAGCGCTACGGCCCCAAGCAGGCCGTGGACGGCATCGACCTGCGCGTCGAGCGCGGCGAGATCTTCGCGGTCCTCGGCCCCAACGGCGCCGGGAAGACCACCACGGTCGAGATCCTCGAGGGCTTCCGCCGCCGGGACGCGGGCGAGGTCCGCGTGCTCGGCGAGGACCCCCAGACCGCGGGCCGCGCCTGGCGCTCGCGCATCGGCGTCGTCCTCCAGGACTCGCGGGACCAGGCCGAGCTCACGGTCACCGAGCTCGTCCGGCACTTCGCGACGTTCTACCCGACGCCGCGAGACCCCGACGAGGTGGTCGACGCCGTCGGGCTGCGGGAGAAGGCGCGCACGCGCACGCGCCAGCTGTCCGGCGGGCAGCGCCGACGGCTCGACGTCGCGCTGGGGATCGTCGGCCGGCCGGAGCTGCTGTTCCTCGACGAGCCCACGACGGGGTTCGACCCCCAGGCCCGCCGCGCGTTCTGGGCGCTCGTCCGGTCGCTGCGCGAGGACGGCACCACGATCCTGCTCACCACGCACTACCTCGACGAGGCGGCGCACCTCGCCGACCGCGCCGCGGTCGTGCGCGCGGGCCGGGTCGTCGCGCTCGACGCGCCCGACCGCCTCGGGGGCACGGAGGCGCGCCGCCCGGTCGTGCGGTGGCTCGACGGCGGCACCCGGCGCTCCGAGCGCACCGACTCCCCCACCGCGGCCGTCGCGGCGCTCGCCGCGCGGTACCCGGACGGCGAGGTGCCCGGGCTCGAGGTGACGCGCCCGAGCCTCGAGGACGTCTACCTCGAGCTCATCGGCGAGCCGGCCGCTCCGGGCGACCCGTCGCCCGCACCCGACCCGAGCGGCGCACCCGCCGCTGCCCGCACGTCCGACGGCGCGACCGTCGTCGTCCCCGAGGAGGCCCGACCGTGACCGTCGCCCCGACCGCGCGCGCCGCGCGCGCCACCCTTCCCGGCCCCGGCCGTCTCGGCGTCGAGCGCACGCGCGCCGAGCTGCGCGGGTTCTTCCGCGAGCGCGACGCGGTCGTGTTCATCTTCACCTACCCGCTCATCATGCTGGCGATCTTCGCGACCGTCTTCGACGGCCAGGACCAGGGCGCCGCGGGCTACTCCGTGCCCTTCGCGCAGTACTTCCTGCCGGGCATGATCGCCACGGGCGTCATGCTCACCAGCTTCCAGTCGCTCGCGATCTCGATCGCGGTCGAGCGCGACGACGGCGCGCTCAAGCGCCTGCGCGCGACCCCGCTGCCCGCGTCGGCGTACTTCTACGGCAAGGTGGGCCTGGTCCTCGCGACCTCGCTCGTGCAGACCGCGCTCCTGCTGCTCCTCGCGGCCGTCGTGTACGACGTCCCCATGCCGTGGGACATGCCCGACGCCGCGACCCGGCTCACGACGTTCGCCTGGGTGTTCGTGCTCGGGTGCGCCGCGGGCGCCGTGTGCGGGGTCGCGTTCTCGTCGCTGCCTCGGTCGGGCCGCTCCGCGACGGCGGTCGTCACGCCCGTCGTGCTCGTGCTGCAGTTCATCTCCGGGGTGTTCTTCGCGTTCTTCGCGCTGCCGACGTGGATGCAGACCGTGGCGTCCGTGTTCCCGCTCAAGTGGATGGCGCAGGGCATGCGCTCGGTCTTCCTCCCCGAGCAGGCCGCGGCCCTCGAGCCGTCCGGGTCGTGGCAGCACGGGGCGACCGCTGCTGTACTGGTCGCATGGCTGGTCGTGGGGCTCGTGGTGGGCGCGCGGACGTTCCGGTGGCGGCGCCGTGACGACGGCTGACCCGCCGTCGCCCGCGGGCAGCCTCCCGGCGCCCGGGGCCGGCGCCGAGGACGGTGCGGCCACGGCCCAGCTCGACGGCACGTGGGCGCGCGACGTGCGCTGGTGGGACGTGGCGTTCTACGTCATCGTCGTGCTCAGCGCGCTCGCGCTGCTCACCGCGGGCGTCGGCGGCACGGCCCTGCTCGTGTCGCTCGCGGCGCTCGGGACGATCCTCCTGGCCTACCTCGCGTGGGGGCGGCGCGCGGCGCGCACGCGCGCGCAGGTGCCGGCGCACCTCTACCTCCTCGTCGCGATCGCGGGCACGTTGGTCGTCGTCGGGCAGGACGCGCTCGGCACGCTCCTGCTGTTCGCCGTCTTCACGCAGGTCTGGATGCTCTCGGAGCACCTCGGGGCGCAGGTCGTGCTGTGCGTCGCGCTCGCGGCCGGCACCGCGCTCGCGCTCGCGTTCGACCCGACGACGGGGCGCGTCGAGCCCGACGAGCTGGCGAGCGCCGCGCCGCAGATGGGCGTCGCGCTCGCGTTCGCGCTGAGCCTCGGGCTGTGGACGGCGCACACGATGCGGCAGTCGGAGCGGCACGCGCGCCTCGTCGACGCGCTGCGCGCGACGCAGGCCGAGCTCGCACGCTCGCACCACGAGGCGGGCGTGCTCGCGGAGCGCGAGCGGGTCGCCCAGGAGATCCACGACACGCTCGCCCAGGGGTTCACGAGCGTCGTCATGCTCGCGCAGGCCGCGAGCGCCGACCTCGACCGGGGCGCCCCGGACGCGGCGCGCGAGCGTCTCGCGCTCGTCGAGTCGACGGCACGCGACAACCTCGCCGAGGCCCGGGCGCTCGTCGCGGCCTCCGCGCCGGCCCCGCTGCAGGGCAGCACGCTCGGGGAGGCGCTGCGCCGCCTCGCGGTGCGGTTCGCCGAGGAGACGGGGACGCCCGTGGACCTCGCGGCCGACGACGTCCCGGGGCTGTCGAGCGCCGCGGAGGTCGTGCTGCTGCGCTCGGCGCAGGAGGCGCTGACGAACGTGCGGCGCCACGCCGGGGCGGGCGCGGTGCGGGTCGGGCTGCGCCACGACGCGGACGGGACCCTCCTCGAGGTGTGCGACGACGGCCGCGGGCTGCCCGACGACGCGGCCGAGGGCTACGGTCTGCGGGGCATGCGCGAGCGCGTCGCCGCGGAGGGCGGCAGCCTCGAGGTGGGCCCGGCGCCGGGCGGGGGCACGCGCGTCGCGGTGCGGCTGCCTGCGGCGGTCGCGGGCGCGGGCCGGGCGGCCCCGACGAGGCGAGGAGCGGTGCGGTGACGGGGACGACGGGTGGGGCCGGCGCGGTGCGCGTGCTCGTGGTGGACGACCACCCGGTCGTGCGCTCGGGCATCGTGGGGATGCTGGCTGCCGAGCCCGACCTGGCGGTGGTCGGGGAGGCGGGCGACGGCGCGCAGGCGGTGGAGCTCGCGCGCGAGCTGGCGCCCGACGTCGTGCTCATGGACCTGCGGATGCCCGTGCTCGACGGCGTCGGCGCGACCGCGGCGATCCTCGGCGCCCCGGGCCGCGGGCACGCGCGCGGTGGCGAGGGGCCGCGCGTCGTCGTGCTCACGACGTACGAGACCGACGCCGACATCCTGCGGGCCGTCGAGGCGGGCGCCACGGGCTACCTGCTCAAGGACACGCCGCGCGACGAGCTCGTGGCGGGCGTGCGGGCCGCGGCGCGGGGTCAGACCGTGCTGGCGCCGAGCGTCGCGACGCGCCTCGTGACCTCGGTGCGCGGGACGGAGCGGCTCACGGACCGCGAGGTCGAGGTGCTGCGGCTCGTGGCCCGCGGGCTGTCGAACGCGGCCGTCGGGCGCGAGCTGTTCATCGCCGAGGCGACCGTGAAGACGCACCTGCTGCGGGCCTTCGCCAAGCTCGGCGTGGACGACCGCACCGCCGCCGTGACGGTCGCGATGCAGCGCGGGTTCCTCCCCGGCGTGTGACGCGCGGGGGCCTCGCCGACGCGCGGACCTGCGGCGCGACCTGCGGCGGGACCGGGCGGCGTCCGACGGCGGGCGCCGAGCGCCCGTGACAGACTCCCGCTGTGCGAGACCTCGCGACGCTCCCCAAGGCCCACCTGCACCTGCACTTCACGGGGTCCATGCGACCCGACACGCTGCGCGACCTCGCCGCGCAGTACGACGTGCGGCTCCCCCACGCCCTCGTCGACGGCGACCCGCTGCGCCTGCCGCCCACCGAGCGCGGCTGGTTCCGGTTCCAGCGGCTGTACGACGCGGCGCGCGCGTGCGTGCGGTCGGAGGCCGACATGCGGCGCATCGTGCTCGAGGCGGCGCAGGACGACGCCGCGGAGGGGTCGGGGCGGCTCGAGATCCAGGTGGACCCGACGTCGTACGCGCCGTTCGTCGGGGGCATCACCCCGGCCGTGGAGATCGTGCTCGACGCCGCCCGGTCCGCGAGCGCCGCGACGGGGACCGAGGTCGCGGTGGTCGTCGCGGCGTCGCGCACGCGGCACCCGCTCGACGCGCGGACCCTCGCGCGGCTCGCGGCGCAGTACGCGGGCGAGGGGGCGGGCGAGGTCGTGGGGTTCGGCCTGAGCAACGACGAGCGGCGCGGCGACACCGCCGAGTTCGCGCGCGCGTTCGCGATCGCGCGACGGGCGGGGCTCGCGTCGGTGCCGCACGGCGGCGAGCTCCTGGGCCCGGGCCACGTGCACGAGGTCGTGCGCGAGCTGGTCCCGGACCGCCTGGGCCACGGGGTGCGGTCGGCGGAGGACCGGCGCGTCCTCGACGACGTCGTGGACCGCGGGATCGCGCTCGAGGTGTGCCCGGCGTCGAACGTCTCGCTCGGCGTCTACGAGGAGGCGGGGCGGGTGCCGCTCGGCGCGCTCGTCGACGCGGGCGCGCAGGTCGCGCTCGGCGCCGACGACCCGCTGCTGTTCGGGTCCCGGCTCGTCGGGCAGTACGAGACCGCGCGGCGCGAGCACGGGTTCTCGGACGCAGAGCTCGCCGACCTCGCACGGTCGTCGATCCGGGCGAGCCGGGCGTCGTCGGGCACCAAGCGGCGGCTCCTCGCGGGCGTGGACGACTGGCTCGCGGCGGGCTGACGCCGGGGGGCGCGCCGGCCGCCGGAGGGCGGGGGCGCGCCGCGGGGGTCACGCGCGCGTCGCGACGACGAAGACGCGGCGGAACGGCAGCAGCGTGCCCGCGCCGCGCTCCGGGTACGCGTCCCGCAGCGCGGCGGCGTACTGCGCGACGAACGCCTCGCGCAGGTCGTCGGGGAGGGCCTGGAGCACGGGGCGGGCGCCCGTCGCGGAGACCCAGCGCAGCACGGGGTCCGGGCCGTGGAGCACGTGGACGTACGTCGTCTCCCAGGCGTCGACGGTCCAGCCGAGGGCCGCGAGCGCGTCGAGGTAGACCTCGGGGTCGTGGGCTGCGGGGCGCTCGACCCCCGCGGTGTGCGCGGCGTACCGGGACCGTCCCGCGAGCTCGCGCAGGAGCCGGTGGCTCGGCGCGTCGTGGTTGCCGGGGACGGAGAACGCGAGCGCGCCGTCCGGGGCGACGTGGTCGGCGAGCCGGGAGAGGAGGTCGAGGTGGTCGGGCACCCACTGGAGCGTCGCGTTGCTCACGACGACGTCGGCGGGCGCGGGCGGCGACCACGAGCGCACGTCCGCGAGCTCGTACCGCACCCACGGGGCGGACGCGTCGCGCCGGGCCGTGTCGACCATGGCCGGTGAGGCGTCGATCCCGGTGATCGAGGCCTCGGGCCAGCGCGCGTGCAGCAGCGGGGTCAGGTGGCCGGGGCCGGACCCGAGGTCGACGACCGTGCGTGCGTCGACGGGGACGCGCGCCACGAGGTCGGCCATCGGGCGCGTGCGCTCGTCGGCGTGGCGGAGGTAGAGGGCAGGGTCCCAGTCGCGGGGCATCACGGCTCCGTCCGGTCGCAGTGTCTAGACATCAACAATCTTGACATCAAGATACAGGGAGGATCGTGGTGCGTCGCGCGGGCTTCTCATGTGCGTCTCATCCGGCTCTCCGATACTGGGTCCATGACTCGCCGGACCGTCGCGTGGCTCGTGGGGGCGCTCGTCGTCGTCCTCGCCGGCGCCGCCGCGGCCGGCGCGCTCGCCGCGCGCCCGCAGGACCGCGACGTCGGGGTCGCCGTCGTCGTGACGCCCGCTCCCCCGGCCACGACCCCGACGACGCCGAGCCCGACGCCCAGCCCGACCGACGACGGCGACGACGACCCGGACGACGACGACCGCGTCACGCCGGCCCCGCCGTCGAGCGACGACGACCCGGACGACGACGACCGCGTCACGCCGGCCCCGCCGTCGAGCGACGACGACCCGGACGACGACGCGACCGACGACCCGGACGACGACACGACCGACGACCAGGACGACGGGTGAGGCGCCGGGCGCGCGGCGCAGGGCTGACGGTCCGCACCCGCATGCTCGCGGCGTTCCTCGGCCTGTCCGCCCTGGCGCTGCTCCTCGCGGGCGGCGCCGCGTGGTTCCTGCAGCGCGGCCAGCTCGACGCGCGCATCGACGAGAGCCTCACCCGGAGCGCGAACGAGCTCCGGCGGATCGCGGGCTCCGGCGTGAACCCCGTGACGGGCGAGCCGTTCCGGTCCGCCGACGACGTCGTGGTCGCGTCGATCCAGCTCACCGTGCCCGCCCACAACGAAGGCGTGCTCGGGCTCCGCGAGGGTCGGGCGCCGCTCGTGTCGCAGCAGGACGTGCGCCTGCGCCTGGAGGGGGACGCCGAGCTCGTCGCCGCGCTGTCGCCCCTCGTGACGGGAGACCACGTGGTGCTGCGCTCGGTCCGGACGGCGACGGCGGACTACCGCGCGCTCGTCGCGCCCGTGCGCGCGACCGGGGCGGACGCCGGGCCCCCCGCGGCGCTCGTGCTCGCCTACGACCGCTCGGCGGAGCACGCCGAGTTCGCCCAGGTCTTCCGCACGTACGCCGTC
This sequence comes from Cellulosimicrobium sp. EB106-03-01-XG111, assembly GCF_058792115.1. NCBI lineage: Bacteria > Bacillati > Actinomycetota > Actinomycetes > Micrococcales > Promicromonosporaceae > Cellulosimicrobium > Cellulosimicrobium sp. EB106-03-01-XG111. Next base: position 94,072 of record NZ_JBYTEQ010000007.1, on the reverse strand, counting down.
GTCGCGCTCGGCGCGCTCGTGCTCATCGGTGTCGTGGGCTGGGTCGTGGCCGGCCGGCTCCTGCTCCCGATCCGCACGCTCTCGCGCACGGCGCAGCGCATCGGCGAGACCGACCTCTCCGCGCGGATCCCGGTCACGGGCAACGACGACCTCTCCGACCTGTCCCGCACCGTGAACGGCATGCTCGACCGGCTCGAGGGCGCGTTCGACTCGCAGCGGCGGCTCATCGACGACGTCGGGCACGAGCTGCGCACGCCCCTCACCGTGGTGCGGGGCCATCTCGAGCTCATGGACCCGCACGACCCGACCGACACCACCGAGACGCGCGACCTCGCGCTCGACGAGCTCGACCGCATGAACCGTCTCGTGGACGACCTCGTGACGCTCGCGACCGCCGGCCGCCCGGACTTCGTGCGCCCGCTCGACACGGACCTCGGGCGCCTGCTCGACGACGTGCACGACAAGGTCCGCACGCTCGGCGACCGTCGCTGGCTCGTCGACGCGCGCGCCGACATCGTGGTGCGGGCGGACGCGCAGCGCCTCACGCAGGCGCTGCTCCAGCTCGCGGCCAACGCGGTGAAGTTCTCGGTGCCCGGCTCGGTCGTCGCGCTCGGCTCGGCCGTGTCCGACGACGGCGCGCGCGTGCGCGTCTGGGTCCACGACGAGGGCGTGGGGATCGCCCCCGAGCAGCAGGACCGCATCTTCGAGCGGTTCGCGCAGGCGACGACGCCGGGCGCGGCGCACCCCGAGGGCGCCGGGCTGGGGCTCGCGATCGTCGCCGCGATCGCCGACGGCCACGGCGGCCGCGTGCACGTGGACTCGACGCCCGGCGTCGGGTCGACGTTCACGCTCGACCTGCCGCTCGTCCCGGTCCCCGGGGCGGACCCCACGACGGCCGCCGACGCCGCGCCCCCCTCCGGGGCCGCCGCGCCGACCGCGCCCACCGCGCCGTCCGCCCCGACCCCCGAGCTGCCCCCGGACGCCCCGGGTGTGCAGCCGACCAGCGCGGGTGCGGGCTCCGAGAACGGCACCCCCGCCGGGGACGGCGCCCAGACCAGCACAGAGACCGGCACAGAGACCGGCACGGACCCCGACGGAAGGACCACCCGGTGAGCCAGATCCTCGTCGCCGAGGACGAGACCCGCATCGCGTCGTTCGTGGCCAAGGGGCTGCGCGCCGCGGGCTACGCGAGCACCACGGTCGCGACGGGCCGCGAGGCGTTCGACCTCGCGAGCAGCGGCGACTTCGCGCTCCTCGTGCTCGACCTCGGCCTGCCGGACCAGGACGGCTTCACCGTGCTGCGCCGGCTGCGGGAGACGGGGAACGCGATCCCCGTCATCATCCTCACGGCGCGCACGTCCGTCACGGACACCGTCGCCGGGCTCGAGGGCGGCGCCGACGACTACATGGCCAAGCCGTTCCGCTTCGAGGAGCTCCTCGCGCGCATCCGGCTCCGGCTGCGCAGCGAGCCCGCGGGCGAGGTCACGGTGCTCACGCACGCCGCGCTGAGCCTGGACCTGCGCACGCGCCGCGCCCGGACGTCCGACCGCGAGGTCGACCTCTCGGCCCGGGAGTTCGCGCTCGCCGAGGCGTTCCTGCGCAACCCTGGGCAGGTCCTCTCCCGCGAGCAGCTCCTGTCGCGCGTGTGGGGCTACGACTTCGACCCCGGCTCCAACGTCGTGGACGTGTACGTGCGGTACCTGCGCAACAAGCTCGGCGCGGAGCACTTCGTCACCGTGCGCGGGATGGGCTACCGCCTCGCCGACGCGCCGCGACACGCCTGAACGACGACGACGCCCGCCCCGGGGGACCGGGACGGGCGTCGTGCGGGTGCGGGCGGCGAGGCCCGGGCCCGGTCAGGCCGCGGACTGCGGCGACGGCGGCGTCACCGGGCTGGCCGGCGTGCTCGCCGTCTGCGCGGTCGGGGCGGTGTTCGCCGTCGGGGCGGTGTTCGCGCTCGCCGGGCTGTTCGCGGTCTGGGCGGTGGTGGCGGAGGCCGCGGTCGTGGGCGACCCGGACGTGTTCGCGGTGACGGTCGTGATCGACGTCCCGTTCTGGACGTCCGTCGGGCTCGGGGTGGCGGCCGCGGTCGTGGCTGCCGTCGCGACGTCGGACGTCGCCACGTCGACCGACGGGAAGACCACCGCGTCGTCGGGGGCGTCGAGCGCGCCCTGGGCGGCGGCCATCGTGGCCCCGAGACCGACCGCGCCGAGCGCGCCGGTGACGATCCATGCGCTGCGTGCCTTCATGGTGCTTCTCCTTCGTCCGATGGTGCGCACGACCCCTCGGCCGTGCAGGTCTCGAGCCTCCCGCTCACGCGTGAGAGACCGAGGAGGCCGTCATGAGAGTGCTCTCAGGAAGCGGGAGCAGCCCTTCGGCGACCGCGAGCCAGGCCTCCGCGAGCTCGCGCGAGCCGGCGCCCGGCACGAGGGACAGCACGACCCCCGCGGCCCGGGCGCGCAGCCCCACCGGGTCGACGGCGGCCCCGAACACCGCGAGGCACCGGTCGACGAGCCCGCCCACGCCCCCGTACACGGACGGCGCGAGCGCGGGCAGGACGGCGAGGTGCCCGACGAGGCACGCGAGGTCGTCCACGCGGTGGCCCGGCCCGAGCGTGTCCACGTCGAGCAGCACGGCCACGCGCGGCCGGGCCGTCGCCCCCGGGCGGTCGTCGGCGTCCGAGCCCGCGGCGAGCAGGACGTTCGCCTCGTAGAAGTCGCCGTGCGTCGCGACCACCGGGCCCGGGTCCCGCGTCGCGACCGCGTCCCCGACGACGCGCGCCACGCGCCGCACCCGCGCGGCGTCGAGACCGTGGACCGCGAGCGCCGACGTCGCGTAGTGCTCCACGCGCTCCGCCCACGCGGGCCGGCGGCGCAGCGTCGTCGCACGCGCGGGCAGCGCGTCGAGCGCGCGGAGCAGCTCCCGCGGGTCGATCGCGCCGGGCTGCGCGGCCGGACCCGACGCCGCGAGGTGCTGCGCGAGCGACGGGCCGCGCGCCTCCTCGAGGACCACGAGGCCGTCGTCGTCCCGGGCGAGGCACCGCGGGGCATGCACGTCCCCGTCCTCGAAGAGGTCGTGGCGGCGCGCGAGCGCGCGTGCCCGGCCGGGCCGGACGACCTTGACGTAGAGCGTGCGGGAGGGCGTCCGGGCGCGGAGGACCGCGCGACGCAGCGGCCGGTAGGCGACCATCGCGACGGACTCGACGGACTCGCCCGGAGCGAGCACGCCGGCGTCGTCCAGGCGGCGCGTGAGCCCGGGCGCGTCGCACGCCGCCGCGAGCGCGGGCAGCAACGGGTCGGCCGGGTGCCGCCACACGTGCACGACGCGCGGCCCGTCCTCCAGGCGGGCGACGCCCGGCCCGACGGCGTCGGGCGGGAGGGGCGCGGTCGTCGCGAGCAGGTACGCGGTCGCGTCGACGGACGCCACCGCCCCACCGGGCCGGGCCGGGAGCGTGCGGCGGGCGACGACGTCATACCCGACGGTGACCTCCGCACCGGGGCGCGCGTGCACCTGGTGGACGCGCCACGTGCCGAGCCCGGCGCCGTCGGCCCCGAGCGCCGCGGCGAGCAGCCCTTCCGCCTCGGGCCCGGTGAGCAGGTCGAGCCAGGCGCGCTGGTCGGGGGCGGCGAGGGCGATCGTCATGGGCCCAGGGCATCGTGCGCGCGTGGGCCCCGGGTGAGAGCCCGATGAGAGTCCTCTCATCCCGAACACGGAAGGACGGCGGCACACCCTTGACCCGGGCGCGACCGGCATGCGAATGTACCTTTGTGTTGACACAAAATCTGCCGGAGGAGCCGGGCGGGGTCGCGCTGTTCCTCCCCGCCGGGTACGACCTGGTCTGGAGCGTCGTCGCCCTCGCCGCGCTCGCGGGCGTCGGGGCCCTCGTGGTGCTCGTCGTGCGCGCACTGACGCGCGAGCCGGCGCCCGCGCTGCACGGGCTCGCCGACGGGGACCCGGTGCGTCGCGCCGCCCGACGGCACGCGACGACCGTCAGCGTCGCCGCGGCGACCGCCGCCGCGCTCGTCGGGGCCGTCCTCGTGCGGGCCGTGACGACCGCCGTCGGCGGACTCGCGGAGGGCGTGCTCGTCGGACTCTCCCCCGCGCTCGTCGGCCTGGCGTTCCTCGGGGCGTACGCCGTGGGCGAGCGCACGTGGCCGCGCCAGCGCACGGCGGTCCGGGCGGCCACGCTGCGGCCCCGCACCGTGGCCGACGTCGCGCCGCGCGGCCTGCGCCGCCTCACCTGGGCCCTCGGTGCCCTCGTGCTCGTGCTCACCGCGGTCGGCGGCCTCACCGCCGGGGCGGACGGGCGGTCCGTGACGCGCGTGCTGGGCGACGTCACGTCCACCGCAGGCCCCTACCCCGGGTGGTTCTACGGCGTGTGGCTCGCGGCCGGCGCGGTGCTGGTCGTGGTCGGCGCGGAGGGGGTGCTCCGGCTGGTCGCGCGCCGCCCCGCCGTCCCGCGCGTCGAGCCGGGGTGGGACGTCGCGCTGCGCCGCGCGTCCGCGCACCGTGTCCTGCGCGGCACCCAGCTCGCGCTCGGGCTCACCGCGGCCGGCACGCTCGCCTACGGCGCGAACGCCGCAGCCCGGGCGGGCTACCCCGGCGCGGTCGTGCTCGTGGCCGTCGCCGTCGCGATCGCCCTCGTGGCGATCGCCGTCGGCGTGCGGCCCGCCCCCGACCCCGACGCGGAGGCCGCCGCCCCGGCGTCCGCGGGGCACGGGCGTGGCGATGGGTGAGCTCCGCGTCGAGATCGACCTGCGCACCGGCCTCGCCCCGTACGAGCAGATCCGGAGCCAGGTCGTCGCGCACGTCGCCGCCGGGCGGCTGCGCGTCGGCGACCGCCTCCCGACGATCCGCGCGCTCGCGACCGACCTCGGGCTCGCCCCCGGGACGGTGGCCCGCGCGTACCGGGAGCTCGAGGCGGCCGGGGTCGTCACGACGCGTCGCCGGGCCGGGACCGTCGTGGCCGACGGCGTCTCCCCCACGGACGTCGCCGCGCGCCACGCCGCGCACGAGCTCGTGCGCGCCGGACGCGAGGCCGGGCTCTCCGACGACGCGATCGTCGACGTCCTGCGCGGGGCGCTGCTCGGCGAGCCCCGGACCGACCGGACCGCACCGCACTGACCTGGCCCCGGCCGACCGGCGCCGCGGTCCGTGCGTCACGACCGGGTCACGATCCACCGAGAACCGGTACCGTCGCCCGTCGGGGCGCGGTGCACGGCGCATGATGGACTCCGCGGCGACGCCGCGCCAGACGAAGGGGGACCAGGTGGAGCAGCGAACCGTCCGCTCGACCGCGGTGGCGACCGCGGTGGCGACCACGGTGGCGACCGCGCCCGGGACGCGACCGGCTGCGGCAGCTCGTCGTCGCGGGCCCGCCCGGCGGGTGGTCGCGCGCGCCGTCGTGCCCGCGCTCGCCGCCGCGCTGGCCCTCGCGGGCTGCCAGGCGGGCCTGCCCGACATGGAGCCCGGGCGGACGCCGTCAGCCTCGGAGAGCCCCGCGTCGCCGGAGCCGACGAGCCCGAGCCCGTCCGCGCCGACCACGGCGCCGGAGCCCACCCCCACCGAGACGCCCGAGCCCGAGCCGACGCCCACGGAGACGCCCGAGCCGAGCACGCCGCCGCCCGCCGCCGAGCCGGCGCCGGAGCCGACGCCCGAGGCACCGCCGGAGCCGGTCGAGCTGGCGCGCGGGGCGACCGGCGAGCGCGTCGTCGCGCTCCAGCAGCGCCTGGCCGACCTCGGCTACTTCATCGGCGCACCGGACGGCGACTTCGGCGGCGGCACCCAGCAGGCCGTGTGGGCCCTGCAGAAGGCGGCGGGCCTCTCGCGCGACGGCGTCGTCGGGCCCGCGACCCAGGCCGCGCTCGACGAGGGCGTCACGCCGCAGCCGCGCAGCGGGTCGGGCAAGGTCGTCGAGATCGACCTCGACCGCCAGCTCCTGCTCGCCGTCGAGGACGGTCGCGTGGTCACGGTGGTCAACGCGTCCTCGGGGAACGGGGAGTCGTACGAGGCGAAGGGGCGCACCTACCGCGCCAGCACGCCGCGCGGCACGTTCCAGGTGGGCCGGCAGGTCGACGGGAACCACTCGTCGAGCCTCGAGCTCGGCGACATGTGGCGCCCCAAGTTCTTCACCGGGGGGATCGCGGTGCACGGGTCGGGGTCGATCCCGCCGTGGCCCGCGTCGCACGGGTGCGTCCGCGTCGCGAACTCGGCGATGAACTGGCTCTGGGACACCTGGCGCGCCGACCCCGGCACGACGGTCCTCGTCTACTGAGCCCGGCCCCCTTCCGCTGAGTGCCTGATCTCGTCGCGTCGGCAGGGTCAGGACGCGACGAGATCAGGCACTCAGCGGGGGGCGGGTCAGAGCGCGACGCCCACGAGCACCGGCTCCGGCACGAGCTCGACGCCGAACGCCTCGACGACGCCGTCGCGCACCGCGCGTGCGAGCTCGACGACGTCCTCCGCGCTCGCCCCGCCACGGTTCGTCAGTGCGAGGGTGTGCTTCGTGGACAGCCGCGCGAGGCTCGACGGGCCGTGCACGCCGAAACCCTTGGTGAAGCCCGCGTGCTCGATGAGCCACGCGGCCGACGTCTTCACGAGCGTCGGGTCGATCTCGCCCAGGCTCGGGCCGGTGGTCCGGGTCGGGGTCGCCGTCCGGACCGGGTACCGCGGGGCCTCGGCCGGGAGCAGGTCCGCCTGCTCGGCCGGGACGACGGGGTTGGTGAAGAACGACCCCGCGCTCCAGCGGTCGTGGTCGGGCCCCGCCGCGGGGTCGACGTCGGGGCCGACGCCGTCGAGCAGCATGCCCTTGCGCGCACGCAGGGCGAGCACCGCGGCGCGCACGTCGGCGCTCGGTGCGCGGTCCCCGACCTGGACGTCCAGCGTGCGGGCGAGCTCGGGGTACGCGACCGGCGCCGACAGCGAACCCAGCCGCGCCTGGAAGCCGACGTCCAGCACCACGTAGCGCGGTGACGGGTACCAGGGGCCGTCGTCGTCCGACCCGGCGCCGGCGTCCACGTGCATGCTGCGCTTGAGCAGCGACGTCCGGTACCCGAACGCGAGCTCGCCCAGGGCGAGCGTGCGCACGCGCGAGCGCGCGCGGTCCCAGACCCGGACCGTCGAGATCACGCCCGCGACGTCCTGCCCGTACGCGCCGATGTTCTGGACCGGCGCCGCGCCCACGGTGCCGGGGATGCCCGACAGCGCCTCGACCCCGACCCACTCCTCCGCGACCGCGCGTGCCACGAGCTCGTCCCAGTCCTGGCCCGCCGGGGCGTGAAAGCTCGCGCCCCCGCACGAGTCCTCCGCGTCGACGGTGATCCCGCGCCGCAGGTCGCGCACGACGACACCGCCGAACCCCTCGTCGCCCACGAGCAGGTTCGAGCCTCCTCCGACGACGAGGAGCGGCTCCCCCGCCTCGTCGGCGGCCCGGACGATCTCCAGCAGCTCGGCCTCGCTGTGCGCCTCGAGGTAGCGGTCCGCCGGGCCGCCCACGCGCAGCGTCGTCAGCTCGGCGAGCGACGGCGTCCCGACGGCCTCGGGGCGCAGCCCCGGGGCGGTCCCGACGATCTCGGGCAGGTCACGGTCCACGGGGGCGGCGGGTTCACAGGTCACGCGTCCAGCGTAGTTCGGGTTCCCCGGGCCGGGCCGCGCCTCCCGCGCTCGCCCGCTGCGCCGAGCGAGAACGCCGGTCGACCGGGCGCCGCCCGGCGGGCCGGGCGCCCCTCAGTCGGCGCGCCCGGCGCGGTCGGCGCGCTGCGTGGCCTGCCGGCCCGCGGTGCCCGCGGCCGTGGGGAGCGGGCGGGTCGCGCCGACGACGAGCAGGCCGACGACGACGGGCACCGCGATCACGAGGAGCGCACCGCGGTAGCCGACGTGCTCGGCGAGGAAGCCGATGAGCGGCGGGCCCATGAAGAACGCGGAGTACCCGATGGTCGCGACGACGCTGACGCGCACCGCGGCGCGCGCCGGGTCGTCGGACGCGGCGCTCATCCCCACGGGGAACCCGAGCGCGGCGCCCATGCCCCACGCGACGACGCCGACGAGCGCGACCCAGAGGTTCGGGGACAGCGTGAACACGAGCAGGCCCAGCAGCGCGAGCCCCGCACCGAGGCGCAGGACGGCGACGCGGCCGTAGCGGTCGAGCAGCCCGGTCCCGAGCAGGCGCATCCCGGTCATGGCGGTGAGGAAGACGGCGAGGCCGACGGCACCCATCGCGTCGGACGTGCCGAAGCCGTCGACGACGGCGAGGCTCACCCAGTCGTTCGCCGCGCCCTCGGTGAGCGCGGCGGCGAGCACGACGAGGCCGATGAGGAGCGTGCGCGGCTCGGTCCACGCGCTGAGGGCCCCGCGCGCGTCCTTGCCCCCGCCGTGCGACGACCCGCTCCCGGCCGCGGCGGCGGGGTCGGCGCCGGTCGCGTCCTCGACGGAGTCGGCGACCGCGTGGTCCACCTGGCCCGCCGGGAGGAAGAACCGCACGCACCACAGGACCCCGACGAGGCTCAGCACGACGGCGGCGGTGAGGTGCGCCTGGACCGGCACGTGGAACGCGGCCATGAGCGCGCCGACGCCGGCGCCGGCCATGGTGCCAAACGAGAACCCGGCGTGGAAGCGCGGCATGATCGCCTTGCCGAGCCGCTGCTCGACGGCGGCGCCCTCGAGGTTCATCGCCGCGTCCCACACGCCCGTGCCGATCCCCGCGAGGAACAGCCCGACGCGCACGACGACGTCCTCCCCCGTCGCGACGCCCGTGACCGCGGTGACGAGCCCGACGACGTTGGCGACGGCGAAGACCGTGACGGCCTTCGAGGCGCCGAGGCGCTGGACGACCATGCCGGACAGGGGCAGCGCGAGCAGCGACCCGACGGCCATGAAGAGCAGCAGGAGACCCATCTGCGCCTCGGTGAAGCCGAGCGAGTCCCGCACCGCGGGCAGGCGGGAGGCCCACGTCGCGAAGTTGAAGCCGTTGAGGAAGAAGACGGCGAAGACAGCCCACGTCGCGAGGGCGACGACGCGGCGGTCAGGACGGGCGGTGGTCATGCGGAGGTCTCCTCGCGGCGGTGCGACGGGCGGTTGCGGGGGCGGCGGGACGCGGCGCGCGCGGCCCGGTGGGCGGTGGGGGTCCCGGCACGGACGCTCCGCCACGGTCGGCGGGACCGCCGAGGACGGGGTGTGCCCTCCTCGGACGTGTCGTGCGCGCCGCCGGTCGGGACGTCCACCGGACCATCCTGCACCGCGACGGGTGCGGCGTCGTCCGTGCCACGCACCGGGCCCGCCGCGCGGGCGGCGGCGGTGCCCAGGGGCGCGACCTGCCGGGCCAGCAGGACGCTGAGGACCATCGCGGCGACGATGAGGACGAGCGCGTGGCGCGCGCCCATCGCCTCGGCGGCGAGGCCGAGGAGCGGCGGCGCGGCGAGCGACGCCATCGAGGAGAACGCCGAGACGACCGAGACCCGGCTCGCGGCCCGCAGCGGCTCGTCGGAGGCCGCGGCGATCCCGACGGGCACCGCGAGGGCGGCCCCGAAGCCCCACAGGACGACCCCGACTCCCGCGAGCTGGAGCGTCGGCGCGAACCCGAAGAGCACGAGCCCGGCGATCGACGCGATGCCCGACGCGCGCAGCACGGTGACGCGGCCGAACCGGTCGATGAGGCGCGTGCCCGCGAGACGCATGACGGTCATGGCGGCGACGAACGTGCCGAACACGACGGCGCCGACGGCCTCGGTCTGCGCGAACCCGTCCACGACGGCGAGCGACAGCCAGTCGTTGGCGGAGCCCTCCGAGAGCGCCGCCGAGAGGATGACGAGCCCGATGAGCAGCGTGCGGGGCTCGCGCCACGCCGACAGCGCGGCGCCGAGCCGGGCACCGCGCCGGGCGAGGCGCGCGCGCAGACCCGCCGTCTCGACGTCGACGACGGCGTCGCCGAGCGCGTCGACCGGGTCCGGCGCGGCGGTGCCGGGCGCGGGGGCCCGCAGAGGGAGCGTGTCGTGGACCGTGGCGGGGATCGCGGCGAGCCGCCACACGGTGGCCACGACCCCGGTCGCGACGAACTGCACGACGACGGGCACCTCGGCGTGCGCGCACGCGGCGCCCACCAGCGATCCCACGACGGCGCCGACGGAGAACGCGGCGTGGAATTGGGGCAGGATCGTGCGCCCGACGCGACGCTCGATGCCCGCGCTCTCCACGTTCATCGGCACGTTGCCGAGCGAGAACGCCATGCCGTTGACGAAGATGCCCGCGGCGAGGAGCGCGACCGACCCGGTGGCGGGACCGAGCCCGAGCAGGAGGAACGCGACGCCGAACAGGCCCGCCGAGACGGCGAACGCGACCCGGCCGCCGAACCGCGTGACGAAGGGCCCGGCCGCGGTGACCGTGAGGAGCGCACCGACGGCACCCGCGAGGAGCACGACGCCGAGGTCCGCGGGGCCGAGGCCGAGCGCGTCGCGCACGGACGGGAGGCGCGCGAGCCAGCTCGACATCATGACGCCGTTGAGCGCGAACACCCCGAGGAGCACCCAGCGGGCCCTGGCCAGGGCGCGGGCGTCGGACGCGGGGCCGGACGAGAACTGCGCAGCACCTCCTCGAATCGATTCGATCCGACGGACGAGAGTGCGCTTCGAATCGATTCGAGGCATGGTCACCAGTGTGCGGGTACGCTGGCCGCGCGTCAATCGAGAATCCCGCGCACGCGGGAGGCAGGGAGCGTGATGAGCGACACCCCCGGGAACCGGGAGCCCGCGGCGTCCGCCGCGCCGGCTCACCGGCCCACGCTCGCCAAGGTCGCCGAGCTCGCGGGGGTCTCCGTCTCGACGGCGTCGCTCGCGTTCTCCGGTGCCGGCCCGATCACCCCGGAGACCCGCGCGCGCGTCCTCGACGCGGCGAAGGAGCTCGGGTACACGGGACCGAACCCGCTGGGCCGCCAGCTCCGCTCGGGCCGGTCGGGAGTCGTCGGCGTCGTCGTCGGCGACCAGCTCCGCCGCGCGTTCCGCGACCCCGTCGCCGTCCAGGTGCTCGACGGCCTCGTCTCGACCCTCGGCGAGAACGGCCTCGGCGTGCTGCTCATCCCCGGCATCCCGTCCGACGACCCCGCGCGCGCCGTCGACCCGCTCGTCGAGAGCGCAGCCATGGACGTCGCGGTGCTCGTGTGGGGGGTCGGCACGGACGACGCGACGCTCGCCGCGCTCCAGCGGCGCGGCGTTCCCGTCGTCGTCGGCGAGGGCCGGCCCGTCGAGGGCGCCCCGCTCGTCCTCATCCACGACCGCGTCGGCACCGCGGACGCCGTGCGGCACCTGGTCGAGCTCGGGCACACGCGCATCGCCGAGGTCTCGCTCCCCCTCGACACCTCGGACCGCAGCGGACCGCTCGACGCCGCGCGGCTGGCCCAGGTGGACCGGACCCCGACGGCCAACCGCCTCGCGGGCGTGCGCGACGTCGTCGAGCCCGTCGCGAGCTGGGAGACCGAGGCCTCGCTCGTCGAGCACGGCCGCTCCGCGACGCTCGCCCTGCTCGGCGGCCCCGCGGCCGACGGCACGACCGAGCCCGCCGATCCCGCGACCCGGCCGACCGCCGTCATCGCCCACTCCGACCTCCTCGCGGCGGGCGCGCTGCTCGCCGCGCGCGAGCTCGGGCTGCGCGTGCCCGACGACGTCTCGGTCGCGGGCTTCGACGGGCTCGACCTCCCGTGGCTGGCCCCCGACGTGCTGACGAGCGTGCACCAGCCGCTCGCCCGCAAGGGCGCGGAGCTGGGGCTGGCCGTCATCCGCCAGCTCGCGGGCGAGGCGCCCACCACGGTCGAGCTCGACGTCGAGCTGGTGGTGGGGACGACGACGGGCCCCGCCCCCACCACCTGACGCCCGCGTCAGCCCAGCCGGCCCGGCTGCAACGGGTTCGCGCGGGCCGCGGCGAGCAGGTACCAGGACGTCGCCCCGACGTGCTGGACCTGGAAGTACCCGAACCCGAAGCCCGAGTCGAGGAGGCTCGACGCCGCGACCACGCCCGCACGCTCGGGCAGCGGAGCACCCCCGATCGTCTGGCCGGCACCGACCGCCTCCTGCGCCCCCTGCACCTCGCGCAGCAGGCCCTCGGCGCGGACCCGGTCGTCGTCCCGCTCGCAGCCTCGGCGACCGCGCCGCCGGTCGTCGCGGTTCCCCCGCCCGCGCGCCCCGCGGTCCGCGAGCGCCGACGCGAGCTGCGCCGTCCCCTCGAGCCACACGCCCTGCTGGTGCACCGGCAGCCCGTTGTACGACGCGGTCGACGTGAGGCTCGCGCTCGAGAACGTCACGCCCTCGACGACCGTGCCCGCCGGGAGCTGGGACACCCCCTCCCCCGCGACGTCGCGCGCCGCCAGCGCGTCGTCCGCCCAGTCCAGCGCGCGGGCGTAGCGCCGCTCGCGCAGCGCGAGCCACCCCCACGTCTGCGGGTCCAGCGGGAGCGGGTCCCGGTTGATCTCCGTGCCGTCGTTCGTGCCGGTGTAGAGGTAGCCGCCGTCGGGCTCCCACATGCGGTCGACGAACGCGCGCGCGTGCTCGGCGGCACGGCTCCAGCGCCGGTCGCGCGTCACGGACCCGAGCTGGCGGAAGAACGCGACGCAGTCGACGTTGTGCTCGGTCGAGCCGTTGGGGACCGGGGTGTTCGCGCCGTCCACGCCGAACGAGAAACCGCCGAGGGGCGCCTGCGACCACGTGTTCGCGACGATCCACTCGCCGATCCTCCGGGCGGCGTCCAGGTAGCGCCGGTCACGCGTCGCCGCGTGCAGGTGCAGCAGCGCGATGCCCGGCCAGGCCATGTCCCCGACCGCCGTCCCGAGGAACCCGAACTGCCACCCGACGTTCGCCGTGCCGTCGGGGAGCACGAGCCCGTGCTCCTGCGGCGTGCCGTCGTAGAAGGTGTAGGGCCCGACGTTGTACGCCTGCCGGAGCCGGCCGTCGTCGTGGTCGGGGTCGTGCTCGAGCGCGAACACGAGCCCGTCGCCGAGCGCCCGGGCTCGGTCGAGGTGGCGGCGCCCTGCGGTGAGCGTCGCGAGTATCGCGAGGGCGTTGTCGTAGACGAACGCCGTCGAGAACAGCCCGAGCTGGTCGGCGTAGGACTGCGCGAGGCGGGGACCGGGGTTCTCGGCCGGGTACGCGTCCGTCGCCGCCGTCAGGAAGTCGTGCGCGCGCCGGACCGACGCCACCCGGTCGCGGGACGGGCCGCCGCGCCCACCCCGCCCGAGAGCACTCGCGGCGGGCAGCGGACCGGTGCTCGTCGCCGCGGCCGGGGCGGCCGTCAGCCCCGCGAGCGCGAGCGCGCCGCCGAGGGCGAGGACGGTGCGTCGGTCGACGCCACGAGCGGGACCGGGGTCGTGCGCGGGGAGGTCGGGCCGTCCAGAGCGGCCGCCGTGCTGGGTCATGAGCGTCTCCTTCGACGTCGTGAGTGGCGCGACCCACCCTAGTGGGAGCGCTCTCACGACGGAAGAGGGTGGCGCGCTGGCAGCGCGGAGGCTCGGCCCGTCGCCTGCCCGCCGCCTGCCCGTCGTCTGCCCGCGACACGCGCCGAAGGTGCCGAAGCCCTCGGCCCGGCTCGGCCGGGGAGTCGCGGCCGACGACGACGAGGGCGCCGCACCCGGCCGGGTGCGGCGCCCTCGTGGCGTCAGGAGCACGTGGTCGCCCGGGGCGACCACGGGTCAGAGGCGGACGACCGCCTGGGTCTTGCCGAGCACGCGCGCACCCTCGAACGTCACCGTGAGGTCGACGCGGACGGTGCCCGCCTCGGCGTCGATCGCGCCGACGGTCCCCGTGACCTCGAGCGTCGCGACACCCGGGTTGGGCACGGGCACAGGCCGCGTGAACCGGGTCTGGTAGTCGACGACCGCACCCGGGTCCCCGGCCCAGTCCTCCACCAGCGCGACGGCGGCACCCATGGTGAACATGCCGTGCGCGATGACGCCCGGCAGGCCGACCTCGGCCGCGAACGCGTCGTTCCAGTGGATGGGGTTGAAGTCGCCGCTCGCGCCGGCGTACCGCACGAGGCGGGCGCGGTCGACCTCGACCGTGCGCGTGCCGACCACGTCGCCGACCGTCAGGTCCGCGAGGACGGGACGGGTGTCGTCGGTGCTCATGCGCCCTCCCCGCGGACGGCGAGCGTCGAGGTGACGGTCGCGACCGGCTCGGTGCCGCCGTCGGCCAGGGTCGCGGCGATCTCGCAGCGCGTGGTGACCATCGCGAGGCCGGCTCGCTCGACGATCGAGTCCACGTGCAGCACGGTGACGAGCTCGTCGCCCGCGACGATCGGCCGGTGGTGCGTGAAGCGCTCGTCGGCGTGGACGACGCGCGAGAAGTCGATGCCCGCCTCCGGGTCCTCGATGAGCTGCCCCTCCGCCCGCTGGGCGACGACGACCGCGAAGGTCGGAGGTGCGACGAGGTCCGGATAGCCAGCACCCCGCGCCGCCACGAGGTCGTGGTGCACGGGGTGGGTGGCGCCGACGGCGCCCGCGAACTCGCGCAGCTTCTCGCGCCCCACCGAGTACGGCGCGTTCGCGGGGTACTCGCGGCCGACGTAGGCCAGGTTGACGCTCACTGCGGGTCGCGGGTGCGGAGCCGGAGGCTCAGCGGGTCTCGCGGTGCGCGGTGTGCTTGCCGCAGCGCGGGCAGAACTTCGCGAGCTCCAGGCGGTCCGGGTCGTTGCGACGGTTCTTCTTCGTGATGTAGTTGCGCTCCTTGCAGTCCACGCAGGCCAGCGTGATCTTGGGGCGAACGTCAGCGCTCTTGCTTGCCACGGTAGTGAGCCACCTCTCGCGCCTCCGGAGGGCGCATGTGCTGTGCAGGTCGCACGACGCCGGCCGCCGTGCGAGGTTGTCGAAAGTGGTAGCGGAGGCGGGGATCGAACCCGCGACCTCACGATTATGAGTCGTGCGCTCTAACCATCTGAGCTACCCCGCCGCGTGACTGAACGCGAGGTCGCCTTGCAGTATTCCAGCAAGACGACCCCGCGTCACCACAGAGCCCCGAAAGGGAATCGAACCCTTGACCTTCTCCTTACCATGGAGACGCTCTGCCGACTGAGCTATCGGGGCAGCGCGGAAAACTCTACACGGAACACGGCGCCGAGAGAAATCGGCGTCGTTCCGCCGTTTCCGGGCCGTCGGACCGCGCCCGACGACGCCCTCGCGGGCACTCCCCACGCACCGGACCGGCACGACGACGGGGCGCCACCCGTGGGTGACGCCCCGTCGCTCCGGTGGCAGGTGAGGGATTCGAACCCCCGAAGGCTGAGCCGTCTGATTTACAGTCAGATCCCTTTGGCCGCTCGGGCAACCTGCCGTGTGGAGTTGTCGCTCGCCAGGACGCTGCACCAGGTGCAGCCCCTGCCGTGCGGGCGAGCCAACGATACAGCCCGACCGGACCAGGTGCGAAATCCGCGTGTGGGCGCCCCTCCGTACAGTGGTGCGGTGACCCACCCCTCCCCCGCGCCGGACCACCTCCCCGGCACCGGGACGCCCGTGCCCCCCGACGCGCCGTCCGCTCCTGCCGCGCCGTCCGTCTCCGCCCCGCCCGCGCCGTCGGGCGCCGGCCGCGGCGCGCCCGCCCCGACCGACCGCTGGGGCCTGCTGCTCGGTGCCGGCGCGTTCTTCCTCTGGGGCGCGATGCCCTTGTACTTCCCGCTCCTGGAGCCCGCGGCACCGCTGGAGATCATCGCGCACCGCGTCGTGTGGAGCCTGCTCTTCTGCCTCGTCCTGCTCGCCGCGACGCGCCAGCTCGGCGGCTTCGTCGCCGCCCTCCGGTCGCCCCGCACGCTCGGGACGCTCGCCGTCGCCGCCGTCCTCATCGTGACGAACTGGACGGTCTACGTGTACGGCGTCCTCTCGGGCCACGTGCTCGACGCCGCGCTCGGGTACTTCATCAACCCGCTCGTCACCGTGCTCCTCGCCGTCGCCGTGCTGCGCGAGCGGCTGCGGCCCGCGCAGTGGGTCGCGGTCGGCGTCGGCGGGGCCGCCGTCGTCGTCATCAGCACCGGCGCCGACGGGCTGCCGTGGATCGCGCTCGTCCTCGCGGGCTCGTTCGGCCTCTACGGCCTGGTGAAGAACCGCGTGGGCCGCACCGTCGAGGCGCTCCCGGGGCTCGCCGTCGAGACGGCGGTGCTCACACCCGTCGCGCTCGGGTACCTGGTGTGGCTGGGCGCCACGGGAGCCGGCACGTTCGGCACCGAGGGCGTGGGCCACGCGCTGCTGCTCGCCTCCGCGGGGATCGTCACGGCCCTGCCGCTGCTGCTGTTCAGCGCGGCCGCCCGGCGGCTGCCGCTCAGCGTCGTCGGGCTCCTGCAGTACCTGGGCCCGGCGCTCCAGTTCCTGTTCGGCCTGCTCGTGTTCCACGAGCCCATGTCGCCGACGCGCTGGGCGGGCTTCGGGCTCGTCTGGCTCGCGCTCGTCGTGCTCTCGGTCGACGGCCTGCGCACCGCCCGGGCGACGCGCCTCGCAGCCCGTCCCTGAGCCTGCTCGACTACGGTGGGACCCAGCACCCTTCCCGGCCCGAGAGAGGACCACCCATGGCCGACTCGTCGTTCGACATCGTCAGCAAGGTCGACCGCCAGGAGGTCGACAACGCGCTGAACCAGGCCGCCAAGGAGGTCTCGCAGCGCTACGACTTCCGCAACGTCGGCGCGTCCATCGCCTGGAGCGGCGAGACCATCGTCATGGTCGCCAACTCGGCCGAGCGCGTGCTCGCGATCCTCGACGTGTTCGAGACCAAGCTCATCAAGCGCGGCATCTCGCTCAAGTCCCTCGACACGGGCGACAAGGAGCCCAAGGCGTCGGGCAAGGAGTACCGCCTCGTCGCGACCCTCAAGGAGGGCCTGTCGAGCGAGAACGCGAAGAAGATCACCAAGATCATCCGCGACGAGGGCCCCAAGGCCGTGAAGACCCAGATCACGGGCGACGAGGTACGTGTGACGAGCAAGTCGCGCGACGACCTCCAGGCCGTCATCGCGCTGCTCAAGGGCGCCGACCTCGACGTCGCGCTGCAGTTCGTCAACTACCGGTAGCTCGCCGTGATCCTGCCCGACGGCGGCCCGCGCCCGGTCGCGCCGGGCCGTCCCGCCGCGTCGTCGAGCGGGCTCCCGCGCGTCGTCGCCACGGACCTCGACGGCACGCTCCTGCGCTCCGACGGCACCGTCTCGGCGCGCACCCGCTCCGCGCTGCTCGCGGCCGAGCGCGCGGGCGTCGAGGTGGTGTTCGTCACCGCCCGGCCGCCGCGCTGGCTCGACGCGCTGGTCGACGTCGTGGGCGGGCACGGGCACGTCATCTGCCTCGGCGGGGCCGCCGTCTGGGACCTCGCGACCGCGAGCCCGCTCGACGTGGTCGGTTTCGCCGACGACGAGGCGGCAGCGCTCGTCGCGGCCCTGCGAGCCGCCGTCCCGGGGGTCGCGCTCGCGTTCGAGCGCGTCGACGGGCCCACGTTCGACCCGGGCTTCCGCTCCACCCCGGACGACGACGCCGACGTCGTCGCCGTGGTCGAGACGACGCTCGACCCCGGCGCCGCGTCGGGCGACGCGGCGAGGCAGCCCGTCGGCAAGATCCTCGCGCGCGACCCCGCCGTCCCCGTCGAGGACGCCCCCGCGACGCAACCGGTCGTCGTCGCGGAGGGCCAGACGACGGCGCAGGAGTCGTTCTTCGCGCGCGTGCGCGACGCCGTCGGGGACCGCGCCCACCTCGCCTACTCCGGCGCGGCGGGGCTCGCGGAGCTGCTCGCCCCCACGGTCACCAAGGACGCCGCGCTCGCGCGCTGGTGCGCACGCCTCGGCGTCGACGCCGCCGACGTCTGGGCGTTCGGCGACATGCCCAACGACCTGCCGATGCTGCGCTGGGCGGGGCGCTCGTTCGCCGTCGCGAACGCGCACCCCGACGTGCTCGCGGCGGCGACCGACGGCACGGCCTCGAACGACGACGACGGCGTCGCGCGCGTCCTGCTCGACGCCGTCGACGCCCTGCGCCATGCGCCCGGGAGGGCGTCGTCGACCCGCTGAGCGCGGTCACCGCGCTCCGCACCCCGCACTCCCGACGTGCACCCTCCCCGGGCTGACGCGGAACCACCGCGTGGGCGTCGCCGTCCCCCGCGGCGCGTCGGTCAGTGGTAGGTGATGCCGCCGTAGCCCGGGCCGTGGCCGGCCATCGCCTCGAGCCGCTTGATGCGCTCCGCCATCGGCGGGTGCGTCGCGAACATCTTGCCGACGCCCGCACCGCGGAAGGGGTTGGCGATCATCAGGTGCGAGACGTCGACGAGGTCGCGGTTCTGCGGCAGGGGCGCGCGCTGCGTCCCGGCGTCGAGCTTGCGCAGCGCGGACGCGAGCGCGAGGGGGTCGCCGGTGAGCTTCGCGCCGTCCTCGTCCGCGTCGTACTCGCGCGTGCGCGAGATGGCGAGCTGCACGAGCATCGCCGCGATCGGCGCGAGGACCACCATGGCGATCGCCGCCAGCGGGTTGCCGCCCCGGTCGCGGTCGCCGCCGAAGATCAGCAGGAACTGCGCGAGCGACGTGATGACCCCGGCGAGCGCGCCCGCGACCGACGACGTGAGGATGTCGCGGTTGTACACGTGCATGAGCTCGTGCCCGAGGACGCCGCGCAGCTCACGCTCGTCGAGGAGGCGCAGGATGCCCTCCGTGCAGCACACGGCCGCGTTCTTCGGGTTGCGACCCGTCGCGAACGCGTTGGGCGCCTGGGTGGGCGACACGTACAGGCGCGGCATCGGCTGGCGCGCCTCCGTGGAGAGCTCGCGCACGATCCGGTACATGGCGGGCTGCTCGAGCTCGCTCACCGGGCGCGCGTGCATCGCGCGGATCGCGATCTTGTCGGAGTTCCAGTAGCCGTAGAACGTCGTGACGAGGCCGATGCCGACGAACAGCCACAGCAGGTTCGCGCGCGCGCCGAACAGGGCCCACAGGCCCAGGACGATGGCCCACATGACGCCGAACAGGCCTGCCGTCTTGAGACCGTTGAAGTGCTGACGCCCCACGCTGTGCTCCCTTCCGCGCCCCGGGGGCCCCGCGCGGAGTGCCGGGCGCCCGACGGGCGCCGACCCTGCCGACGCCCACCTGGATGAACGCCCGAGGCGACCGTCCCGTTCCCGGGCGGGGCGACGGCGTCGGGCACCCGCGGCGAGGGAGGCCCGGGACCACCCCCGGGACGACGACGGCGCCCCACCCGGTGCGGGTGGGGCGCCGTCGGACGTGCGGCAGGGGGCCGGTCAGCCGGCCTGCGACTGGCCGCGCGCGACGCGGATCATGTCCTCGCGCGGGACGACCTTGATGCGCTCGCGCCCGTGCGGCTCGCCGAGCGAGCGCTCGTACGCGTCGAGGAGCTCCCAGCCGGACCACTCGATCGGGTCCACGCCGCGCTCGCGCAGGAAGTCCAGGACGGCCTCGGGCTCGCCGAGCGGAGCGACCCGGCCCGCCGTGAGGTCGGCCGTCGCGACGTCGCCGCCGTCGCCCGCGCCCGTGACGTCCTCGACGAGGTGCCGGACGGTCTCGGACGCGTCGGACTTCGTGTGCCCGATGAGGCCCACGGGGCCGCGCTTGATCCAGCCCGTCGCGTAGACGCCGGGGAGGTGCTCGCCGTCGATGTCGACGACGCGGCCCTCGCGGTTGGGGATGACGCCCTTGAGCTCGTCGAAGGGGATCTCCGGGAGCGGCGAGCCGAAGTAGCCGACCGCGCGGTACACGGCCTGGACGGGCCACTCGTGGAACTCGCCCGTGCCGGAGACCGTGCCGTCGCCGTTGAGGCGCGTGCGCTCGGTCCGCAGCGCCTCGACCTTGCCGTCGCCGAGGACCGCCGTCGGCGCGTGGAGGAAGTGCAGGTGCAGGCGCCGCGACGCCGTGTTCTGGCTCGGGTCCTTGAGCGTCCAGTCGGTGAGGGTCTTGACGACCTGCTTCGTCTGGTTCGAGGAGCTGATGGCGGCCATCGAGCCCTCGTCGAACTCGAAGTCCTCCGGGTAGACGACGACGTCGACGTCCGGGACGTGGCCGAGCTCCCGCAGCTCGAGCGGCGAGAACTTGGCCTGCGCCGGACCACGGCGGGCGAAGACGTGCACGTCGGTGACGGGCGAGGCCTTGAGCGCCTCGTAGACGTTCTGCGGGACCTCGGTCGGGAGCAGGTCGTCGGCGTGCTTCGCCAGGACGCGCGCGACGTCGAGCGCGACGTTCCCCGCGCCGAGGACCGCGACCTGCTGGGCCTCGAGCGGCCACGTGCGCGGGACGTCGGGGTGGCCGTCGTACCAGGACACGAAGTCGGCCGCGCCGTAGGAGCCCGGGAGGTCGATGCCCTCGATCGGGAGCGCCGCGTCGCGGATGGAGCCGGTCGAGAAGATCACCGCGTCGTAGTACTGGCGCAGGTCGTCCAGCTTGAGGTCGACGCCGTAGTCCACGTTCGCGAGCAGGCGGATGTCGCCGCGGCTCAGCACCTTGTGGAGCGCCACGATGATCTGCTTGATGCGCGGGTGGTCCGGCGCGACGCCGTAGCGCACGAGGCCGAACGGCGCGGGCAGGCGCTCGAACAGGTCGATGCTCACGTCGAGGTCGGTCTTGGACAGGATGTCCGCGGCGTAGATCCCGGCGGGACCAGCGCCGACGATCGCGACGCGCAGTGGACGGATGCTGCTCACAGGACAGGGCGCCTTCCGGTCGAGGACGGGGGTCTCTCCCGCGCGGCCGACGGGCCGTTCCGCGTCGACCGGTGGGTACCGGCCGCAGGAGACCTCTCGATTGTACGACTGGGGTGAGGGTTGCCTCACTCGGACCCTCTCCTCCGTGACCAGCCTGACACCGGTCTCGCCTGCTGGATACCCCGTCTTGCGGTCCGGGCGAATGTAACGCCGGGGGTCAGCGGTCGACGCGGAGGCTCTCCTGGACCGCGCGGATCTCCCCCGCGGCCCACGGGTGCTGCGTCAGCGTGCACGTCCCCGTCGTCTGCACGAGGTCGGCCACGGGGCCGCGCGGGACCACGACCGTGCGCACCGCCTGCACGAGGACCGTCCCCCCGCCGCCCTTGAACGACGCCTCCAGCCAGCGCCCCGGCAGGCCGTCGACGTCCACCTCGCCGCCGTCGAGCTCGCGCAGGCGCGGCATCGGCCGGAGCTTGCGGAGGACCTCGGCGTGCGCGTCGTCGAGCGTCTGCTCCGCCCGGATCCGCGACACCGTGACGATGACGTTCGGGTTGAACTCCCCCGGGTCGACCTCGCGGCCGAGCGCGAGCGGCAGGCCGACGTGCGGGAGCGGGACCCACCGCTCCGGCGCGACGACGCGCACCCCCACCGGCGCGGGGAAGTCGTCGCTCGGGTAGCGCAGCTCGGTCATGCGTCAGGTCCTCTCGTCGGGGTGGGCGCCGCGGGGCGCGTCAGCAGTCTCGCACCCGGGGCCGGTCCCGGACACGCCGAGGGCGCGGGACCCTCTCGGGGTCCCGCGCCCTCGGCGGAGCTCAGCCGGATCAGCTGTTCGAAGCCTGCTCCTGCTGCTGCGCGTTCTGCGTGGCCTTCTGGCCCGCGTCCGTCAGCGTCTGCGCGACGTTGTTGAGCTGCGTCTGCGCGGCCGGCCAGTCGCTGCCCTTGAACTGCTGGGCGTCGGGGCCCTCCCACGGCACGCTCTGGATCTGGGAGTTCAGGTTCTGCATCGTCGTCCGGATCTCGTCCGCCTTCTGCTGCAGCGTCTGACCGAGCCCACGGAGCTCCTCGACGTTCGCGCCCCACATGCCACCAGCCATGGTGTTCTCCTTCTGTGTCTCGACCCCCACCCTGCGTGGACGTCGTCCCGTTGTCGATGGCAGTACTCAACCATCGGCCCACGAACGCCGTCGATGGGGAGGTGTCCCCATGAGGTGCCCGTGGTCGTCACGTCGCTACCGCGGGAGCGCGACGTGCAGCTTGCGCGCCCTCCCCGAGACCACGAGGAAGCCGCGTCCCGGCGGGAAGTCCGCGCGGCGGATCCGGCCCAGGCCCGTCCCGAGCAGCGTGTCGCCGTCGAGGTCGCCGGGCGTCAGGAGCAGACCGGTGCGCCCCGCCTTGAACGGCTGCGCGATCGCCCACGCCTGGCCCCACGTCGAGGACTCCGCCTCGCCCACGACGAGCTGCTCGGCCCGCGTGGCGGCCCGCACGAACGCGACGAGGGGCTGCTCGGCGGGGGTGCCGGTGAGCTCGGTGACCGACTCGATGAGCACGGTGAGCGTGCCCGGGCGCAGCGACCCGCTCTCGATCGCCTGCGTGAGCGTCTCGAGGAGCGTCACGACCTCCTCGGGCGACGTCGCGACGGTGTCCCACGCGTCGAGCGCCGAGATGCTCGTGCGGCGCGGCGAGAGGTAGACGACCCGGCCCGCACGCGCCCGGCGCACGGCCTGCGCGATGGTGACGAGCGCCGTCGTGCGTCCGCCCCCGGGAGGGCCCGAGAGCATGAACGTGCCGCGCGCGGGGAGCCCGACGGGCGCGATGTCGAGGTCGTCGAGACCGATCGTCGGACGCCCGCCCGTGACCTCGGGCAGCGACTCGAGCGCGAAGCCGTCCGGCAGCCGCTCCACGCCCGGCGCCTGCGGGATGCCGAGCCGCGTCATCGCGTCGCGGAGCTTGCCGAGCTCGCGCGCCTGGAGCGCGACGTTCGGGTCGCCGCCGAGCACCGCGACCTGGACCTCGTTCTCGTCCAGGACGCCGCGCCCGGGCGGGGACGTCAGCGACAGCACGTCCTTCGGGACGCCGAGCGTCAGGTAGTCGTCCTCGCTCGCGAGGCGCAGCACGAGCCGCTTCTGGATCGTCGAGCCGAGCGACGTCGGGACCGAGGCCGCGCGGTCGCCCGCGACGACGACGTGGACGCCGACCTGGCGCCCGTCGGTCGCGACGGCCGTGAAGGCACCCCACACGGGGAACGCGTGCGCGGGCCGGAACTCGTACGACTCGCGGAACGCGCCGATGCCGTCGACCAGGAGCAGGATGCGCGGCTCGTCGGGCGCGTTCGCGAGCCGACGGTACTCGTCCAGGCTGCCGGCGCGGACGGCGGCGTACCGGGCGGACCGCTCGTCGACGAGGTCGCGCAGGGTGCGCAGGAGGCGCTGGACGCGCTCCTCGTCGTCGCCCGAGATGACGGCGCCGACGTGCGGCAGGTCCTCGAGCATCCGCAGGCCGCTCGCGCCCGCGTCGATCGCGTACACCTGGACGGGGCCGCCGCGCGCGGTGATGGCGGCCGAGACAGCGATCGTCCGCAGCGTGGCGCTCTTGCCCGACCCGCCCGTGCCGTAGATCGCCATGTTGCCGTCGCGGTCGGGCTCGTAGAACACCGTCGGCTGGGCCTGCGACTTCGGGTCGTCCTCGACGCCGAGCAGCAGCATCGTGTCCGTGCGCGGGTTCGGCAGGCGCGCGAGGTCGTACGTCGGCGCGAGCTCGGCGAGCCACGGCTTGCGCGGCATCGGGACCGCGGCCTCGGTCGCGGCCCGGGAGATCGTCGCGACGACGCGCGCGATGTCGTTGGGGCCCGGGTCGGTGACCTCCTCGACCTCGGGTTCCGGGAGCTCCCAGCGCACGCCGGTGCCGAACGACATCTCCTGCACGTCGATGCGGGGGCGCTCGGGACGCGACGTCGTCCAGCCGCCCGCGTAGCCGGTCTGGAACGGCGTGATGCGACCGGGGCCGGTCTTCACGGCGCCGCGGCCCGGGATCGACGGGTCGAAGTGCGCCGCCATGGGGATGCCGAGGATGTCCGTCGAGTCGTCCTCGTCGGCCATGCGCAGCGCGACGCGCAGGTTCGTGTTGGCGCGCAGGTTGTCCTTGATGACGCCCGCGGGACGCTGCGTGGCGAGGATGAGGTGCAGCCCGAGGGACCGGCCGCGCTGGGCGACGTCCACGACGCCGTCCACGAACTCGGGGACCTCGTTGACCAGCGCCGCGAACTCGTCGACGACGATGAGCAGGCTCGGCGGCGCGTCGGGGTCGCCCGTGCGCTCGAGGGACGCGAGGTCCTTGGCCTTCTTCCGGTTGAGCAGGTGCTCGCGGTAGCGCAGCTCGGCGCGCAGCGACGTGAGCGCCCGGCGCACGAGGTGGGGCGAGAGGTCGGTGACGAGCCCCACCGTGTGCGGCAGGTTCACGCAGTCCGCGAACGCGGCGCCGCCCTTGTAGTCGACGAAGAGGAACGTCACGCGGTCCGGGCTGTGCGCCGCGGCCATGCCGAGCACCCACGACTGGAGGAACTCGGACTTGCCCGCGCCCGTCGTCCCGCCCACGAGCGCGTGCGGGCCCTGCGTGCGCAGGTCGAGGTAGAGCGGCTCCGTGCCGGAGTGGCCGACGAGGCCGCGGAGGTTGGTCGGGACGGAGCGCCGCACCGGCGGGGACCCGTCGCGCGGAGTGAGCGACCCGTTCTCGCGCCACGCGTCGATGAGTCGGCTCGGGTCCTCCGCGAGCGCCGTGCCCGCGAGCGCGAGGTAGGAGACCGAGCGCGGGAGGTCCGAGTCGTCGTCGACGGGCGCGCCGACGTCGACCACCGGAGCCAGGATGCGCGCGACCTCGTGCGCCGTCGCGAGGTCGACCGTCTCGCACGCCACGGGGAACGTCAGGCGCCCGACGCGGACCTCGCCGCTCGTCGCGCCGGCGGTGCCCCCCGGGCCGGCGGTGTCGGCGGTGTCCGCGCTGTCCACGAGCACGAACGTGCGGCACGCGGCCGGGAGCTGCTCGACGGAGGGCGCGACCCACACGACGTGCACGCCGGCGTCCGCGCCGCGCTCGACGAGGCGCGTGAGGCGCGAGCGGTCGACCGGGGCGTCGTCCTCGACGAGCACGACGACGGTCGGCAGGACCGGCTTGGGGGTGTCCTCCCCCTCCTCGGGGTCGATCGGCCCGCGCAGCTCGGCGTGCGTGCCGAGGTCGGCGCCGCGCAGCTCGACGAGGTCCTCGAGCTGGGACAGGAGCGACTGCGCGGCACCCGGGTTGTCGGCGAGGTGCTCGCCGCCCAGCGGGCTGTGGGCCGACCCGGTGTGCGGGAGCCACTCGAGCCACTCCCAGTCCGCGCGCGAGCGCTGCGACGTCACCGCCGCGAGCACGAGCTCCGACGGCGAGTGCAGGCCCGCGAGCTGGACCAGCACGCCGCGCGCGACGGCGTCGACCGCGGCGCCCGCCCCCGCGACGCCGAGCGCGCCGACGGTCCGCAGCGGCGCGACGACGGGGACGCCGGAGATCGTGGCGCACTGCGTGTGCAGCTTCTCGAGCTCGTTCCAGAACTCCGGCAGCGTGTTGTTCTCGCTCGGCTGCTCGAGCTGCGTGCGCGCGGGCGCGGAGCCGAGCCCGATCCGGACGGAGAGGAACGCGTCGTGCTCCGGGCGGTGCGTCCACAGCAGGCCGCCGAGACGGCGGACCGCGTCGACCGTGTCGGCGACCGACGGCGCCTCGGAGAGCCGCACCGCGCGCTCGACCGCGTGCGTGCGGTCGATCGTGTCGCGCATCGCGACGACGGCGGCCTCGAACTGCTCGCGCTGCGCCTTGAGCTTGCGCCGCGCCTGCACCTTCTGGTCGAGGTAGTTGCCGAGCATGAGGATCGGGCTGAGCCCGATGAAGACGATCGACAGGACGTTGCGCGTGACGGAGTAGAGGATCACGCCCATGAGGAGCGGCGCGACCATCGCCAGGTAGGGGAACCGCTGCGGCTCGGGCGGCTGCGGCGGCTTGGGCGCCTTGAGCTTGCGCTCGGGGAAGCGGGCCACGACGCGCGGGGACCGGTTGAACTCCACGACCGGGCTCGTGGGCGCGAGGCTCGTCGTGCGGTGCAGCGCGACGACCGAGACCACGGTCGTCCCGATCGTCACCGTGTCCGCGGACGTGAGCGTCGAGCGCAGCATCCGCTGGCCGCCCATGACCAGGCCGTTCGCGGAGTTCGTGTCCGTGATCTCGATCGTCTCGCCGACCGTGATGCGCGCGTGCCGCTTCGACACCTGGGGGTCGCTCAGGCGGATGTCCATGTTGCGGTCGCGCCCGAGGTAGCTCGTGCCGACCGGAAGCGAGAACTCGCGGCCCGCGTCGGGGCCCTCCAGCACGCGCAGCACGGCGACGGCGGCTCCGCGGTCCTGGCCCGGCGAGTCGAACTGCTCGGAGACCCGCACGATCGAGACGGTCGACCCCGAGCGCAGCCCCGCCTCGACGAGGTCGCTCGTCGGCGACAGCACGCGACCCTGGCCGCTGCCCGACGGCGACGTCCCGACCTGCAGCGTGAGCCGGTCCGGGACGGCGGTGCCTGCGCGCGTCGGGTCGCCCGCGAACAGCGCCTCGGCGACGTCGCGCACCGACGCCGTCGCGTCGGCCGTGACGGCGACGTTCGTCGTGCTGGCGTCGGGGCGGTGCAGCGTGAGCTTGATTCGCACGGGAGTTCCTCGTTCGGGTCCGGGTGGTCAGCGGCGGACGGCGAGCGGTCGACGGGCGCGACCGACCGGAACGCGCGGCGCGCGCTCGCAGGAGCGGGCGGGCTCAGCCGTCGTCGGTCAGGTCGAGCAGGGGCAGGTCGGCCGCCGTCACGAGGCGCGACGCCACGGCGTACTCGACGAGCCGCGCGCGGCGGTTCGTCGCGAGCGCGCCGGGCCCGCCGCGCAGGCCCTTGACGCCGATCCGGTCGAGCTTGTCGCACACGTTGTCGAGCTTGCGGTTGAAGCGCGTCGTCGCCCAGCCGAGCCGGGCGGCCGCCGCGGCGGACGACGGGATCTCCGACAGGCCCGTGCCGTCGCGCCGCAGCATCGGCTCGGCGAGCGCCACGATGAGCTGCTTCTGGCTCGTCGTGAACGTGATCATGCCGATGGTCGTCGCGCCGCCCGCCTCCGGGTCCTCCGAGCGGATCTCCTGGTAGGGCGCGCCGCGCAGCTGCGCGGTGATCTCGTACGTCGTCGGCCCCGCGGTGAACACGATCGACGTCGTCGGGAAGACGATGGGCAGGCGGTTGCCCGGCGAGAGCCACGACTGGACGCCGCCGCCCGAGTCGCACACCGTCGCGGAGATGAGCGACCCCACGTTGGCGAGCCACCAGATGCCGCCCTCGTGCGCGATGCGCAGGAAGCGTCGGTGCAGGTACGGGTTGTCCTCGATCGCGAGGTCCCCGTCCCGCCCGATGTCGAACGGGTCGCCGTCGGTGGACGGGCGGAACCACTCGCCGCAGAACTCGACCGCCAGCTCGCTCATGCCGCCTCCCCCGTGACGCACGTCTTCTGCGGCGCGGCCGAGACCTTGCCGTCCCGGTCGACGATGACCTCGATGCAGACCTGCTCGCCGGGCTTGGCCCGGAGCTCGACCGACGTCTTGTCGAAGTTCTCCTTGAACGGCGTCTCCTCGATCGGGTCGATCTTGCGCCACCAGAAGGAGTCGTCCTCGAGCGCCTTGTCCGAGTCGTAGGCCCACGTGAACGTCGCGACCTCGCGCGCCGGGTCGTAGGTGCCGACGAGGTCGTTCACCGGGGGCACGAGGTCACCGAGGTTGTCCGACGGGACGAAGTCGTCGTCGGGCGCGGCCGAGCTCTCGCCGCCCGCGGTGGTCTCCGTGTCGTCCGGCGTCGCGTCGGGGCGCAGGAGGAAGAACCCCCCGACGGCGACCGCGACGCCGACGACGCCCGCGACCGTCGCCCAGAGCGCACCCCGGCCGGAGCGCTGCTCCTGCGGGGACGCGTCGTCGGGCGCGTGGTCCGGCCCGGCGGTCCGGTGCACGGTGTCCTCGACGGGCGGAGCGCCCCAACCGCCGGGACGCCGTGGCCCGGGGTACAGCCGCGAGGGGTCCGTGAGCTCCGCGACGGGCGCACCACCCTGCCCGACGGCGGTCGTCGGCACGGTGCCGGACGTCCCCGCCGCCGGCCCCTGGTCCCACGAGGCGGGCGCGTAGGGCACCTGGGGGCGGTACGGCCCCGGCTGCGCGGGCGCGGTGCCCGGGGCGACGGTCTGCCCCGGCCACGCACCGGGCGGGGCGGTGTGCAGCGGGGTGGTCGGCTGCGTGGGACGGCCGGGCGCCACGGGGCCCGCGGACGTCCCGGTCCCCGACGGGTCGATGGAGACGACCTGGCGCAGGCGCGTGCCGGCGTCGTCGTCCGGCTCCTCCTCCTGGACGTGGCCCGAGTCGTCGAGCAGGTCGATCGGCGTCACCGCGTACGACAGCTCGTTCTGGACCTGCTGGAGGGCGCGCGCGAACGCGAGGACCGTCGGGTAGCGCGACGCCGGGCTCTTCGCCATCGCGGTCGCGAGCACGCGCTCGAGCGAGGCCGGGACGTCGGTGCGGCCCGTCGGGGGCAGCGGCGAGCCCTCGATGCGCGAGATGAGGTTCGCGCTCGAGTTCGACCCCCCGGGCACCTCGAACGGGGTGCGCCCGGCGAGCAGCGTGTACGTCGTCGCGGCGAGCGCCCAGACGTCCGTCGCGATGCCGCTGCGCGGGGGCTCCGCGAACGACTCCGGCGGGGACCACGGGATCGACATTCCCTCCGCGCGCGCGGCGTCGTCGACCGTGGACGAGATGCCGAAGTCCGTGAGCGCGGGGTGCCCGTACTCGGTGACGAGGATGTTCGCGGGCTTGATGTCGCGGTGCAGGATCCCGGCGCGGTGCGCCGTCTCCACCGCACCGGCGATCTGGACGGCCGTGCGCAGCGCCTCCGCGACCGGGAGCCGCTCGGTGCGGTAGCGCGCCCCGAGGTTGGGCCGCGAGCAGTACTCCATCGCCAGGTACGGGCGGCCGTCGTCCGCGATGTCCGCCTCGTACATCGTGACGATCGACGGGTGCGTCGAGAGCGTCGCCATGAGGTCGGCCTCGGCGTCGAACGCCGCGCGCTGCGAGTGGCTCGACCACTCGTGCAGCAGCACCTTCACCGCGACGCGGCGGCGCGGGCGCTGCTGCTGGTACAGGAAGACGTCCGAGAACCCGCCCGAGCCGATGAGCGAGACGTACTCGAAACCGCGGATCTCCGGTGGTGGGGACGGTGCGCGCTTGCTGCTCACCGGATCCCCTCGAACCGCAGGGTCACGCCGTCGCCCAGGTCGGCGACGTCGCCGTCGACGACGAGGACCGGCTCGGACGGGTGCAGGCGCCGCGGCGGCTGGCCGCCGCGCAGGAGCGTGGTCCCGTTCGTCGTCGCCATGTCGCTGACGAGGACGTGCCAGCCCTCGAGCGTGATCTCCAGGTGCGAGCGCGAGATGTCCTGCTGCGGGCTCGGCACCGTGACGAGGCGCGGCAGTTCCGCCGCCTGGGTGCGCGGCGAGCGCGGGCGGCGGCCCACGACGACGGGACGGTCGAGCTCGAGCGTCTGGCCCGTCGAGACCACGACCCGGCCGAGCGGCGGGCGCACGGCGAGCTCGGCGTCGCCGTCGAGCGGTGCCTCGCACACGGCGCACGTGTCGCGCGACGGCGGGTTCGCGTGCCCCTCGGGGCACGTGCGCGCGAGGATCTGCTGCTGCCCCGGCGCGGGCGGCGGGCTGAAGGACGGGACCGGGGGCGGCACGGGCGCGTCCTCAGCCGCGGGCTCCTGGGCCGCCGCGCGCAGGTCGGCGATCGCCGACGAGAGCACGGTGTGGCCGTCGTGGTCGAGACCGGCGACGGGCGCGTCCTGCGCGGGCTCGTCGTCGGGCGTGACGGTCGCCGCCCGGTGCGCGGCGGCGGGCGTCGCGCCCGTCCACTCGCGCGGGACGCCCGCGATGAGGCCGTCCGGCGCGGGCGGCGGGGCCGGCACGGGTGCCTCCTCCGCGGGCGGGGCGGGGACGGCCGGGGGCGCGGGCGGGACCGAGGCGGACGGCGCGGGCTCGTCGGCCTCGTCCGTCTCCTCGTCCTCCGCGGCGCGGACCGCGGCGTCCTCGACGGTCCGCAGGATGGTGGAGCCCCACAGGTGGGCGTAGTCGTCGTCCTCCTCCGGCGGCGCCTCGGAGACCGGCGCGGCCGGCTCCGCGACGGGCGCCGGCTCGACGACGTCGGGCTGCGGCGCGATCGTCTCCTCCGGGAGCCGGAGCGTCGCCCCGAGCCCGCCGAGGACCGTCGTCGCCGACGGCGCCGCGGGCGCCTCGGCGAGCGTCGCGGTCTCCGCCGCGGAGTGGTGTGCGCCCGGTCCCGCGAGCGGCTCGGGGCGGTCGGCCCCACCCGTCTCCGGGGCGGCGAGCGGGCGGCCGTCGGCTCCGGCGTCGGGACCGAGGTCGTCGCTGCCCCGGTCCTCGCTGCCGGTCGTGGCGGGCTGCTCGGGGCGCTCGACGAGCGGCCACGCGACCGCGGCCGCGAGCACCACGCCCGACTCGAGCGGCACGGAGAGCGCATCCCCGAGGAGCGGCCCGCCGGGCGCGGCGGGCTCGACAGGCACGACGCCCGCGTCGGCCTGGACGAGCAGCTCGACGACGTCGTCCAGGACCCGCTCAGACCAGGTGGTGACGCCCTCGCCCTCGACCTGGACGCGGTCGCCGCCGTCGAGCTCGAGCGTGACGGAGAGGCGGCCGCGCGCGGCCACGTGGACGCGGCGGCCGGTGACGACCGCGACGACGAACGGGGGCACGGTGCGCAGGCTCGACCCGAACGCGCCCGTGAGGACCTGGAGGACCTCGACCACGCCCGCGTCGGTGCCGAGCTGGTCCCACACCTGCTCGACGAGCGAGGGCTCCACCGGTGCGGGCAGCACGACGACCGCGCCCCCGCGCACCACGGTGCGTGCCGTTCCGGTGACGTAGCGCAGCGTCACGTCAGACCCCCGATCTGCAGACGAACATCCCTGGGCAGCGTGTCCTCGTCGACGACCGGACCCGGCGCCCCCGCCTGGTCCCGCGGTGTCGTGCTCCCGCCGCTCGTGTCGTCGGACACGCCCGTCGCGTCGACGACGACGACTGTGATGTTATCCCGGCCACCGGCGGCGATGGCCTCGTGGACCAGCCGCTCGGCGGCGGCCTGCGGGTCCGGCGTGGCGAGCAGGACCTCCGCGATCCGCTCGTCGGACAGCTCGCCGGTGAGGCCGTCGGAGCAGACGAGCACGCGGTCGTGCCGCTCGATGGGCAGGTACCAGAAGTCGGCCTGCGGGGCGTTGCGCGAGCCGAGCGCGCGCGTGACGACGTGCCGCCGCGGGTGCGTGAGCGCCTCGATCGGGGTGAGGAGACCGGCGTCGACCATCTCCTGCACCTCGGAGTGGTCCACGCTCACCTGCTCCAGCCGACCGCCCGCCAGGTGGTAGGTCCGTGAGTCGCCGACGTTGACGACGAGCCAGTACGGGTTGCCGTCCTGCTCGGAGACGACGACGCCCGTGACGGTCGTGCCGGCGCCGCGGCCCGGCTCGGTGACGATCGCCTGCACGTTCTCCTGCGCGACCGCGATCCGGGTCCGCACCTCCTCGGGCGTGACGACCTCGAGGTCGGCGAGCGGGCGCAGCGCCTCGACGGCCGTCGCGCTCGCGACCTCGCCCGCCTCGTGCCCGCCCATGCCGTCGGCGACGAAGAACACGGAGCGCGCGGCGAGGAAGCGGTCCTCGTTGAGGAGGCGGCGGGCGCCGCGGTGCGACGCCGCGCCCCAGGCCAGGTGCACCTCGGCGGGCTGGTCGGTGGTCACGAGACTCCCGGGTGGACGACGAGGCGACGGTCGCCCACGTGGATGGTCGCGCCGACGGGGACGCGCACGCGCGTCCCGGGCTCGGCGACGCGGGGCGGTGATCCGGGCACCGAGACGACGGTGCCGTTCGTCGAGCCGCGGTCGGTGAGCCACAGGCCGCTCGGGTCGACGCGCAGCTCGGCGTGCGTCTTGGAGACGGAGCGCGTCGGGTCGTCGACCGCGACGAGCGTCCACGGGCCGTCGTCGGGCGCCTGCGGGTTGCGGCCGACGAGGGTCGGACGGTCGACGGTGCGCCGCTCCCCCGACTCGAGCTCGAGGACGACGGACACGTCCGGCGCGGGGTCCATCGCGCGCACGTCGCGCGCGGACATCCGGGTGCTGTCCCACTCGGGCTCGGCGGCCTCGGGGACCGCCGGTGCGGCGGCAGCCGCCGGGGCGGACGCGGGCACCGGCGCGGGCGTCGGTGCCGGGGCAGGTGCGGGTGCGGGTGCGGGTGCGGGTGCGGGCGGCGGGGCGGAGGCACCGCCTCCGACGCCGGGGACGCCCGTGATGAGGCCGCCCTGGGCGGGCGCGGGCGTGGACGGGAAGGCCCACGGGTCCGGCACGGGGGCGGACGCCGTCGGCACCGCCGCGGACGGCTCGCCGGGACGGGCGGGCGAGGCGGCAGACGGCGGCGCGAACGACGCGGCGGGGGTCGCGGGCGACGGGGCGGGCGGGCGCCCGGCGTCGGGCACCGGGTACGACGCCGCCGGGCCGCCCGGGACGGCGGGGTACCCGGCGGGGGCGGCCGGGCCGCCGTACGCTCCCGGGCCGCCCGCCACCAGCGAGGCGACGCCGTCGTACCCCGAGGACGCGGGGGCGACGCCGCGCACGTCGAGCACGAGCGACCGGCCCGCCTTGTCGTGCCAGCCCTGCGACCGGCCCGAGGAGTCGAAGCGCGGGCTGAGCAGCACGACGAGGATCCCGCCCAGCGGCACGACCCCGACGATGATCCACCGCAGCGCCGCGCGCCCGAACCCGACCGGACCGCGCGTGCCCGCGTCCACCGTGCGGATGCCGGTCGCGAGGTTGCCGAGCGTCTTGCCCGTCGAGCCCTCCCAGAACCACACCCCGACCCACCACGCGAGCGCGAGCACCGCGGCCACGACGTAGACCACGAGGATCTTGCCGAGCAGCGCGGCGGCCTCGTCCTGGGTCACCGTCTGCACGCTGCCCAGCGGCGCGCCCACGACCGCGAGTCCGGCCACGAGGACCACGAGCGCGACGACGGCCGGCACGGCTGCGTCGACGACGTACGCGAGGAAGCGGCGGCCGGTCCCGGCGAACGGCGCGCCCGCGAGGGACGACGGCGACGCCCCGGTCGAGACCGGGGCGAAGGCCTTCTGCGTCGCCGCGTAGACCTCGGGCTCGGTCGTCGTGTCCGGGGCCGCGTGCGCGACAGCGGCGTACGGCAGCTCCGGGCCACCGGGGCCCCCGCGGCCGGCGACGGCCTGGACCCCGCCGACCGGGCCGGACGCCGGTGCGGCGAGGGGCCGGCCCGTCCGCGGGAAGGGCTGCCCGCACACCGCGCAGAACGCGGCTCCCGGGGACTGCGCGGACCCGCAGGCGGGGCACGTCACGTCGCTCATGACTCGTCTCCCTGTCGTCTCGACGGCCCCGACGACGACCCTGCCGCCGGGGGCACCGCGCCACCCCGCGCGCCGGCGCGGCGGCCGGGCAGCCACCGGCGCAGGCCCGCGGAACCGCCGCCCGCGCGCACGGACCGCAGCGAGAGCGCGGCACGCACGCGAGCGCGACGGTTCACGGAGGAGCGTAGCCCTCCGACGACGGAGTCGACGTCCGCCCAGAACGCCTCGATCTCCTGCTCCGTCGGCTCCCCCGTGCCGAAGACGGTCGCGTCCGCGCGGTGCGCGAGCGGGATGGTCGCCGTGGCGCCGTACGCCTGCGCGAGCACCCCCGCGCCCTCGCGGCGCGTCGAGCCGGCGGGGACGGGCGTCCCGAGGTCGGTCGCGGCGTCGAGCACCTCGCGCCAGCCGCCGCTCACGCGGTCGACGGGGCGTTCCGCGGTGCGGCGCCGGGCCCGGCGCCGCGCCTTGTAGGCGAGCACGAGCACGATCGGCAGCGCGAGCAGCGCGAGGGGCACGACCACGGCGACGCCGATGAGGACGGCCTGGCCCCAGTCGAACCCGTCGCTGTCCGCCTTCTCCTTCTCCTCGTCGTCGATCTTCCCGGCCTCGGCCTCGGCGGGCTCCTCCGGCGGCTCCGGGTCCTCGAGGATCGGGGGCTTGGGCACCTGGAGGCTCTTCGGCTCCGGCTGGATCTTGTTGTCCTCGTCCGGGATCGCCGTGATCGGCACCCAGCCGTGCCCGACGAACGGCACCTCGGCCCACGCGTGCACGTCGGTCCCGGTCGCGGTGTACGGCTCGCCCGGCTCGAGCGGGTTCTTCTCCAGGTCGGGGTAGAAGCCCATGACGACGCGCGCGGGGATGCCGGCCTGGTTGGCCATGAGGGCGAGCGCGACGGCGAACTGCTCGTCGTCGCCCACCATCTCCTCGTCGGCGAGCAGCGTGTCGATCCGCTCCGCCGAGTGGCCCGGCCGCGACGGCGGCTGCGTGTCCAGCCCGCTCGAGAAGATGCCGCTCGCGACGAGGCCGTCGCGCAGCGCGAAGAGCTGGTCGACCGGCTCGGTCTCCTCGCCCATGAACTGCGCGGCCTTGCCCGCGAGCGACGCGGGCAGCACCCCCTTCGGCGCGGCGGGGACCTGCACGGACTGGTCGATCGCCCCCGCTCGGAGGTCGTCCTCGGTCGGCTCGGCCGTGACGAGCGCGTCGAGCGTGTAGGTGTCGCCCGGGCGCAGCCCGGCGGTCGACAGCGCCGTCCCGGTCGTGGAGTTGTAGTACGTGGTGTCGCCGAGCTCACGGGCCCGCTCGCCGGTGTACGTGATGCCCGCGAGCCGGCCGACGTCGGGCACCCACACCCCGGTGTAGTCGCCGACCTGGACGTCGAGGCGCGTCGGCGTGCCGGGTGCGACCGTCGCGATCTCCTGGCCCGCACGCGTGTAGACGCCCGAGCCGGGCAGGCCGCTCGAGACGTCGTAGACGACGCCGTTGTACGTGTCGAGCGCGGCGAGGCGGACCTTCGCGCCCGGGGGCAGGCCCCGCACGGTGAACAGCTCGTCCTCGCGCATGTCCTTGGCGTACTTGCGGAACGCCGTGAGCGGGCTGACGTACTGGTGCAGGTCGAGCGGCGGGACGACCGTCTCGCGCAGGACCGTGCGCGGGTCGTCGGGCAGGAGCGCCGGGGCCGCGAAGGCCGCCGCGACGCCCCCGACGACGAGCATCGCGGCACCGGTGCGCACGCGGTGCCACCACAGGCGGCGGGTCGCGGCGCGGCTCGCCTCCGTCGTGATCTGGTGCGCGCCGAGGCGCGCGGCGGTGACGCGCCACCCCGCCCAGAGCAGGCCGACGCCGCCGAGGACGAGGCCCTGCACGACCGGGTAGGCCGCGATGACGGTCCCGAGCAGGATGACCCCCACGAACGCGACGGCCACCGGCACGAGCGCCCACGCGGCGCGGCGCGCGCGCCACGCGATCGTGCCCGCGAGGAGCCCCGTGACGAGCATGAGGAGGTACGGGACGACCGCGAGGTGCGGGAACGAGTGCAGCGGCGGGACCGTCGTGACGAACTCCTTCCAGCCCGTCACCGCCCCCCGCGCGAGGTCGGAGATCGTCGCGAGCGACGGGAGCACGCCGCCGATCGCGTCGGCGGGCAGGGCGAGCACGCCGCCCAGGAGGAGGTACGCGAGGACCGCGACCGGGAGCACGGTGTAGGCCGCCCAGCGCCGCCAGGCGCCGAGCCACGCGACCCCGAGACCGACGACGGCGCCGCCCGCCGCGGGGAGCAGGTAGCCCGAGGAACCCCAGACGGGGCCGAACCCGACGACCGTGGCGCCGAGGACGAGGACGAGCGCGAGCGCGTCGACGGCGCCGAGCACCGTGAGGGCGCGCGGGGTGTCGGCGCCCCGCAGCCGGGTGGTGTTCCGCTGCGACGTGCCGGACGAGGGCGCCGGGGTGCCGACCGGCGTGGCGCGGCGCGAACCGCGCGTCGTGGTGCTGGGAGCGCTCATCAGTCGTTCAGCCTCCGCAGGGCGAGGGGGAGCTCGCCGAGCTCGCCGATGGTGAGGACGACGAGCTCCGCGATGGCGTGCCGGCTGAGGGACGCGCCGGGCACGCACTGGATCGCCATGACGCGCACGTCCTGCGGCAGGCGCGCCGACGCCGCGCGGAGCTCCGTCGGGGTGACCCGGCTCCCGACGATGAACGCCACCACCGACGCGTCCGTGATCGTCAGGCCCGCGACGCGCGCGACGTCGACGAGCGACGTCCGCTGCGACTGCGTCTCCACGCGCGCGAGGTCGTCGAGGAGGCGCGTGCGGTGGTCGCCGCGCAGGTTGCCGTCGTTGACGAGGACGGTGACGCCGCGGTCCTCCTTGATCGCCTGGAGCCCGAGCGACCCGCACGCGCTCACGGCGAGCTCGAACTCGTCGTCGTGCGCGTAGTCCTCGGCCCGCGTCGAGAGCAGCACCGCGAGGTGCGAGCGCCGCGTCTCCTCGAACTGGCGGACCATGAGCTGGCCCGTGCGGGCCGTCGTCTTCCAGTGGATGTGGCGGCGGTCGTCACCGGGCACGTAGTCGCGCAGCGCGTGGAACGAGACGTCGGAGTTCGAGATGTCGGTGGTCACGCGGCCCTCGAGGTCCTTGAGGAAGCCGGTCGACGAGCCGGACAGGTTCTTGACCCGCGGGTGGACGAAGAGCTCCTCCGGCTCGGTCCACACGACCTCGCGGCGCAGGAGCCCGAGCGGGTCGGCCCGCACCGAGCGCACCGGGCCGACGGAGATGACCGACCGCCGGTGGGTCGGCACGGTGAAGATCTCCTCGTGGCTCGCCTGCGGGCGCAGGCGCGGCACGGGGAACGTCGCCATGCCCTGCCCCACGGGCAGCTCCATGACCGACGGGAGCAGCGGGCGGGCCGAGTCGTTGCGGACGTCGAGCCGGCCCACCGCGCGGTCCCCCACCGTGACGCGCTGCTGCGCGAGGTCGAGCACGACGGCGTACCGGAAGCGCCCGAGGACGAACGCCACGGCCGCGAGCAGCGCGACGGTGAGCAGGACCGCCACGACGAGCAGCTCGAGCCAGGACAGCGCGAGCCCCGCCCACCAGCTCGCGACCGTGACGACGAGCGCGGCCCAGCCGAACGGGCTGACGGCGGACGTCACGGGCCGGACCGCCCGCGCGGCGGGCGCGAGAGCGCGCCCGACCGGAGCGGTGACCCGCGCGAGGGGTGCGGCGAGGGGGCGGAGCAGCCCGGCGAGGGCCGACCCCGCGCGGGGTGCGCCCGGGCGCCCGCCGCGGGCGGTGCGGCCGGAGCGGGTGCCCGGGCGCCCGCTCGTCGGGCCGGGGGTGGCGTTCATGGCATGAGCTCTCGGTCGGTGCGGGTCGTCGGTCCGCCGGCGGCGGGACGGCGTGCGGCCGGCGTGCGGGACGCCGGACGCGTCAGGCGCTGCGGCGCTCCTGCGGCGCAGCGACGTCGGCGAGCAGACGGCCGAGCACGGCCTCGTTCGTCGCGCCCGCGAACTCGGCCTCGGGGTCGAGCACGAGGCGGTGCGCCCACGCCGGCTGCGCCAGCTCCTTGACGTCGTCCGGCAGGACGTAGTTGCGCCCGTGCGCCGCGGCCCAGACCTTCGCGCACCGCACGAGGGCGAGCGCACCACGGACGGAGACGCCGACCCGGACCTCGGGCGCGTTGCGCGTCTCCTCGGCGAGCCGGGAGACGTACTCGAGCACCGCGCCGTCGACGTGCACGCGCGCGCCGAGCTCGGCCATCTCCGTCACGGCCTGCGTCGTGATGAGCGGCTGGAGCGTCTTG
Source organism: Cellulosimicrobium sp. EB106-03-01-XG111 (assembly GCF_058792115.1). Taxonomy (NCBI): domain Bacteria; kingdom Bacillati; phylum Actinomycetota; class Actinomycetes; order Micrococcales; family Promicromonosporaceae; genus Cellulosimicrobium; species Cellulosimicrobium sp. EB106-03-01-XG111. The sequence continues at coordinate 56,643 of NZ_JBYTEQ010000007.1, read as the reverse complement.
CTCCGGTCGCGGACCGACGCGCCCGAGAGGATCTCGACCGTCGAGGCGTGGTCCGGGTAGCCGATCGACGCCTTCATGAGGAAGCGGTCGAGCTGCGCCTCGGGCAGGCGGTACGTGCCGGCCTGCTCGATGGGGTTCTGCGTCGCGATCACCATGAACGGGCGGCCCACGTCGTGCCCCACGCCGTCGACGGTGACCTGCCCCTCCTCCATGACCTCGAGGAGCGCCGACTGCGTCTTGGGCGACGCGCGGTTGATCTCGTCGGCCAGGACGATCGAGGCGAAGATCGGGCCCTGGTGGAACTCGAACTTCCCCGTCTTCTGGTCGTAGATCGTCACGCCCGTCACGTCGGAGGGCAGGAGGTCCGGGGTGAACTGGATGCGGTTGTTCGTGCCCTGGACGCTCGCCGCGAGGGCGCGCGCCAGCGAGGTCTTGCCGGTGCCGGGCGCGTCCTCGAGGAGGATGTGGCCCTCGGAGAGCATGCACGTCAGGGTCAGGCGCACCACGTGCGCCTTGCCCAGGACGGCCTGGCCCACGTTGCCGACGAGGCGGTCGAAGGTCTGAGCGAACCAGGTGGCCTGCTCGGGGGTCATGGTGGTCATTCGTCGCTTCCGTTCGCTGTGCTGTCCGAGGTGGGGCGCGGTCCGCGCTGGTACCACGTCATGGTGTTCGTGCTCCCGATGGTCGTCTCGATCCGCGCCGAGCCGCCCGGCCGGCCGTCGACGCGGGACCCGGCGTCGCCGCGCTCGTCCGTCGCCGCGTCGTGCACGCGCCCGCGGAACGCGTCCCCCTCGTGTCGGCCGGGACCTTCGCCCCCGCCGGGAGCCTCGCCTGCCGGTCGAGCTCGAGGTGCGCGACGTCCACGGTCGAGGCGGTCCCGGTGACGGCCTCCTCGAAGAGCACGCGGGCTGCGTCCTGCTGCACCTCGAGCCGATCGCTGCCCGCGTCGGGCGTGCGGTCCGTCGGCGGGGGCTCGTCGTCGAACCGCCCCGGCAGGCCGGCGGACGTCCTCGTCTCCCGCACGCCCGAGTCGTCGGTGCTCATGGACGCGACGGGACGGCGGTGCTCACGCAGGCGCGCCAGGAAACCCACAAGTCCTCCGAGGAGCCGGATCGGGAGGCGATCGGTGCCCTTCAACCGGCCCCCTCGATCACGCACTTGCCAGGCGGCCCCACCGATCGCGCAACCGAGGATAACGGGAGGGCGAGTGAGATCCGCCACCCGTCCCATGGGGAGAACTCCCCTCTCAGACCGCGCGCCCCGGCTCTCCGGACGCCGCTCGCCGTCCCGCCTGGCGCACCCCGCCGGGCCGGACGGGTGTTCCGGGCAACCGGCCCGGGCACCGGGGCGGCCCCACGGGCAGGACGCCCGGCGCCGGAAAGTTCACCCCGTCGAGGGGTCAGGCGGCGCGGTCCGCCAGGGCCTCCGCGAAGGAGCGCAGCGCGTCGCTCACCGGCCCGGCGGGCAGCGCGTCGAGCTCGTCGACCGCGGAGCGGGCCCACCGGACGGCGAGCGCGCGCGTCTCGGCGAGCACCTCGTGCCGGCGCAGCGCCGCGACGGCGGCCGCGAGCGCGGCGTCGTCGGTCAGGTCGGAGTCGAGCAGCGCGACGAGCGCCGCGTCGTCCTCCGTCGCGGTCCCCTGGGCGATGCGCGCGCGCAGCAGGAGGACCGGCATCGTCGGGACCTTCTCGCGCAGGTCGGTGCCGGGCGTCTTGCCCGACTCGTCGCCGGAGGACGCGAGGTCCAGGACGTCGTCGGCGAGCTGGAAGGCGACCCCCAGCCGCTCGCCGTACGCCGCGACCGTCTCGACGACGTCGGCCGGGCAGCCGGCGAACATCGCGCCGAGCCGCGCGGACGTCGACAGGAGCGACGCCGTCTTGTCCGCGAGGACCTCGAGGTAGTGCTCGACGGGGTCGTCGCCCTCCCCCGGTCCGGTGGTCTCGTGGAGCTGGCCGAGGCAGAGCCGCTCGAACGTGCGGGCCTGGATGAGCACGGCCTCCGGGCCGAGCGCCGCGACCGTCGACGCGGCGCGCGCGAACAGCAGGTCACCGACCATGATCGCGACGGAGTTCCCCCACACCGCGTGCGCGGACGGCGCACCGCGCCGCACGGGCGCGGAGTCCATGACGTCGTCGTGGTAGAGCGACGCGAGGTGCGTGAGCTCGACGACGACGGCCGCCTCCGCGACCTCGGGCCGTGCCCCGTCCCCGAGCTCGGCCGCGAGCAGCGTGAGCAGGGGGCGCAGGCGCTTGCCCCCGGCGTTGACGAGGTGCCGCGACGCCGTGTCCGCGAGCGGGTCGGCGTGCGCGACGGCGGCCCGGAGCCGGGTCTCGACCTCCGCCAGGCGCTCGGTGAGCGCGACCGCGAGCTCGGGGTCCGAGATCGGGATCGCGGTGGTCGTCACGGGAGCGGTCCGCTCACGCGGACCACGGGGCCCGGCGGGCGCGGAGGGGACGGGAGGCACGGAGGTCACGGGACGAACTTAACCGCCTCGGCCGCCAGATCGAGAACCGGGGAGGGGAACACACCGAGGAGGAGCACCCCGATCGCGCACACCGCGATCGCCACGGTCGTCGGTCCGGTCGACCGCACGACGGTCACGCCGGTGCCCTCCGAGGCGTCCGCGCCGCCGTCCGCCGCGTCGCTCACGCCGCCGGACGGCGCCGTGAAGAACATCAGGACGATGAGACGGACGTAGAAGAACACCGCCACGGCCGAGGCGAGCACTCCGACCACCGCGAGCACCCAGGTGGAGCCGCCGCCCTGCCCGTCGGGGCCGGCGATCGCCGCGCCGAACGCGGTGAACTTGGCCACGAACCCGGCCGTCAGCGGGATGCCCGCCATGGAGAGCAGGAAGAGCGAGAAGACGCCCGCGAGCCAGGGGCTGCGTCGCCCCAGCCCTGCCCACTGGGCGAGGTGCGTCGCCTCGCCGAGCACGGCGACGGGCTCCCGCGACGAGCCGTCCGTGACGTTGTCCGCCGCGTCCGAGCCGTCGGCTCCCCCGGCGCCCGCCCCGACGGTCGCGGGCACCCGCTCGCGCACGGGGGCCGTCTCGCGGACGAGCGTGACGACCGCGAAGGCGCCGACCGTCGCGAGGCCGTAGACGAGGAGGTAGAACACCGTCGCCCGCAGCGAGAGCTGGGAGAACCCGAGGACACCGACGAGGATGAACCCCGCGTGGGCGATCGACGAGTACGCGAGGAGCCGCTTGACGTCGGTCTGCACGGCACCGACGACGGTCCCGACGACCATGGTGAGCAGCGTGACGATCCACAGCGCGACGAACAGGTCCTCGCGCGTGGCCGGCGACGACTGCGCGAGGCCGAGGCTCACGACGTACAGCACGCGCAGGAGCGCGCCGAACGCCGCCGCCTTGGTGCACGCCGCCATGAAGCCCGTGATCGGTGTCGGGGCCCCCTGGTAGACGTCGGGGGTCCACGAGTGGAACGGCGCCGCGCCGATCTTGAAGAGCAGCCCCGCGAGGATGAGCAGGGCCCCGACGACGACGAGACCCGGCATGGTCGCGAGCGGGCCCTCGGGCGTCGCGAGCGCGCGGTACACCTCGACGAGGTCCACCGAGCCGGCGAACCCGTAGACGAGGGCGACGCCGAACACGAACAGCGCGGACGCGAACGCGCCGAGCAGGAAGTACTTGAACGACGCCTCCTGGGACAGCAGGCGCCGACGCCGGGACATCGCGGACAGCACGTACAGCGGGAGCGAGAGCACCTCGAGCGCGACGAACATCACGAGCAGGTTCCCCGTGGCGGGGAAGATCATCATGCCGCCGACGGCGAACAGCACGAGCGGGTAGACCTCGGTCTGCTCGAGCCCCTTGCGCCGCGTGAGGTCCTCGTACGGCGAGCCGGGGACGGCGGCCGCGGACGGCGCGAACGCGTCCTGGCCGGTCGACGTCCGGTCGGCGATCACGAGGATCGCGAGGAACGCGAGCAGCACGACGATCCCCTGGACCGCGAGCCCGAAGGGGTCGATGACCATCGACCCGCCGAGCACCCGCACGCCGTAGGCGGCGCCGTCCGTGCCCTGGACGGCGGGGTCGCGCCACAGCACGACGACGAACGCGAGCGCCACGGCCGTCGCCAGCAGGGCCAGGACGACCTGCACCGTGCGCCGGACGCGCGCCGGGACGAACGCCTCGACGAGCACGCCGACGACGCCGGCGCCGAGCACGACGAGGACCGGGGCGAGGTACAGCCAGTCGACCGTGGGGGCCACGAAGGAGTCGTTCACGACTCGCTCCCTTCGTCGGAGCTACGAGTGACGGACGTGCCCTGGCCCGAGGAGACCTGCTCGGTCCCCGCGGCGAACGGGTCGGAGCGCGGCGGGTCCTCGACGCCCGCGACCGCGAGGTCGGAGAGCGTCACCTCCGCGGGCTCGCGCACGAGGTCGAGCGCGGGTGCCGGGTAGAACCCGAGGACGAGGAGGGCGACCAGCAGCGGCGCGACGACCCACTTCTCGCGCGCGCCCAGGTCAGGGAGCTGTTCCAGCCCCTCGCGCGTGCCGCCCGTGAAGACCCGCTGGTAGGTGAGGAGCACGTAGAGCGCGGCGAGCACGACGCCGAGCACCGCGACGAGCGCGGCCCACGGGCTGCGCGCGAACGTCCCGACGAGGACCATGATCTCGCTGACGAACGTCGACAGGCCCGGCAGCGACAGCGCGGACAGGCCGGCCACGAGGAACGTGCCCGCGAGCACCGGGACGACCTTCTGGAGGCCGCCGTAGTCCGCGATGCGCTGCGACCGCTCGGGGTGCCGCGCGACGAGGAAGCCCGCGAGGAGGAACAGCGCCCCGGTCGAGATGCCGTGGTTCACCATGTAGAGCGACGCGCCGGACACGCTGAGCGACGTGAACGCGAAGATGCCGAGCACGATGAACCCGAAGTGCGACACCGACGTGTAGGCGATGAGGCGCATGAGGTCGCTCTGCCCGATCGCCATGAGCGCGCCGTAGAGGATCGACACCACGGCGAGCACGACGACGACAGGCGCCGCCCACCTGCTCGCGTTCGGGAACAGCGGCAGGCACAGCGTGAGCATCCCGAACGTGCCCACCTTGTCCAGGACGCCGACGAGCAGCGTGGACGTCCCGGCGGGCGCGTGCTGCGCGGCGTCGGGCAGCCAGGTGTGCACGGGGAAGAGCGGCGCCTTGATGGCGAAGGCGAGGAAGAAGCCGAGGAACAGCAGCCGCTCGATCGTCACCGGCATCGGGTTCTCCGCGAAGTACCCCACGAGGTTCGCCGTGAGGAACGCGTCCTCGGGCCGCGCGCCCGTGGCCGGGTCGATCGGCACCTGCACGTAGAGCGCGATGACGGCCGCGAGCATGATGAGGCCGCCCGCGAGCGAGAACAGCAGGAACTTCACGGCGGCGTAGCGCCGCCGTGCCCCGACGCCGAACCCGCCGATCATGAAGTAGACCGGGATCAGCATGGCCTCGAACAGCACGTAGAAGAGGAACACGTCGCGCGCGACGAACACCGCGACCATGAACGCCTCGAGCAGCAGCACGAGCGCGAGGTAGTGGCGCAGGCGGCGGACGTCGCCGTCCTGCTCCTTCCACGCGGCGAGCACGACGAGCGGGACCAGCAGCACCGAGAGCGCGACGAGCGCGAGCGCGACGCCGTCGGCGCCCACCGCGTAGCTCGCCCCGATCTGCGGGATCCAGCGGTACGTCTCGGCGAGCTGGTGGGTGCCCGCCGCCGACGTGTCGAACGCGGTGAACGCGCCGACGAGCAGGCCGAGCTCGACGAGCGCCGCGCCGAGCGCGATGCCGCGCACGGCACGCAGCGCGCCGGCACCGACGCCGCGCGTGCGGGCGGCGGCCGTGAGCCACACCGCCGCGGCACCCACCAGGGGCCAGGCGATGAGCAGGGACAACCAGGGGACGGAGGTGGTCATGGGTGTCTTCCTCTCAGCTCGCGGAGCCGGTGGTCAGGGCGAGGACGACGGCGACGACGACCACGAGGCCGCCGAGCATCGTCGCGCCGTACGAGCGCACGTAGCCGTTCTGCCAGCCGCGGAGCCACTCCCCCACCTTGCCGACGAGGCCCGCCAGGCCCATCCAGCCGCCGTCGACCATCTCCTTGTCGGCGTAGACGAGCGAGCGCGTGAGGTACTGGCCGGGGCGCATGAACACGGTCTCGTTGACGTCGTCCTGGTACAGGTCGCGCCGGGCCGCGCGCGTGAGCACCGAGCCGCGCGGGGCGCGGACCGGGACGCTCGACATCGCGTACTGGCGCCACGCGAGGGCCGCGCCAGCGAGGACGAGCAGGAGCGTCAGGGCGATGAGCGACCAGACGGGCAGCACCGGCTCGTGGTGCTCGGCGTGCCCCGTGACGGGCTCGAGCCACGTGACGAAGCGCGAGCCCGCTGCGAGGACGCCGCCCAGGGCCACCGACCCGACGGCGAGCACGATCATCGGCCACGTCATGAGACGCGGGGACTCGTGCGGGTGCTGGACGGGACCGTCCTGCGGGCCGAGGCCGTCCACGGAGCCGCTGCCGTCGTTCCAGCGACGGCGTCCGGAGAACGTCATGAAGAACAGGCGCGACATGTAGAACGCGGTGATGCCCGCGCCGAGGAGCGCGACGCCGCCGAAGACCCAGGCCCGCCACGGCTCGCCGTCGACGGGGACGAAGGCGGCCTCGATGATCTTGTCCTTGCTCCAGAAGCCCGAGAACGGCGGGATCCCGAGGATCGCGAGCCAGCCCATCATGAACGTGATCCACGTGACCTTCATGTACCGGGCCAGGCCACCGAAGCGGCGCATGTCGACCTGGTCGTCCATGCCGTGCATGACCGACCCGGCACCGAGGAACATGCCGGCCTTGAAGAAGCCGTGCGTCACGAGGTGGAAGATCGCGAACGCGTAGCCGATCGGGCCGAGCCCGGCGGCGAGGATCATGTAGCCGATCTGCGACATGGTCGACGCGGCGAGCGCCTTCTTGATGTCGTCCTTCGCGCAGCCGACGATCGCCCCGAAGAGCAGCGTCACCGCACCGACGATCACCACGACGAGCTGCGCCGTCGGCGCGCCCTCGAAGATCGGCGCGGACCGCACGACGAGGTAGACGCCCGCCGTGACCATGGTGGCCGCGTGGATGAGGGCGGAGACCGGCGTCGGGCCGGCCATCGCGTCCCCGAGCCACGCCTGGAGCGGGAACTGCGCGGACTTGCCGCACGCCGCGAGCAGGAGCGCGAGGCCCGTCGCCGTGAGCAGCGCGGTCGAGGCCTCCGGCACGCGAGCGAACACGGTGCTGAAGTCGAGCGCGCCGAACGTCGCGAACATGAGCATGAGCGCGACGATGAGACCGATGTCGCCCACGCGGTTCATGACGAACGCCTTCTTCGCCGCGACCGCGTACGCCCGGTTGTGGTTCCAGAACCCGATGAGCAGGTACGACGCGAGGCCCACGCCCTCCCAGCCGACGAACAGCAGGAGGAACGAGTCGGCGAGGACGAGGACGAGCATCGCCGCGACGAACAGGTTGAGGTACGCGAAGAACCGGCGTCGGTCGCGGTCGTGCGCCATGTAGGCGACCGCGTAGACGTGGATGAGCGTGCCCACGAACGTCACGAGGAGCACGAACGTCAGGGACAGCGGGTCGATCCGCAGGCCGACGGCGAGGTCGAGCCCGCCGGACGCGATCCAGTCGAACAGGCGGTAGTCCACGACGCGCTCGTCGACCGGGAGGCCCAGCATCGACACGAAGAGGACCAGGCCCACGACGAACGCCGCGGCGGACATGAGCACGCCGAACCAGGCGCCCCAGCGGTCGCTGCGGCGGCCCGCGAGCAGCAGGACGGCCGCCCCGACGAGCGGGAGCAGCACGAGCAGCGGTGCGGCGAGGAACGCGCCGGGGACCGTCTCGGTCGCGGGCACGACGTCGGTCGCGGTCAGCAGTCCGCCCGCCGACGGCAGGGCGGGAAGGAGCATCGTCATCGGTGCCGGCCCCTCAGCTCTTGAGCAGGTTGACGTCGTCGACCGAGGCGGACCGACGGGTGCGGAAGATGGACACGATGATCGCGAGGCCGACGACGACCTCCGCCGCCGCGACCACCATGACGAAGAACGCGAGGACCTGGCCGGTCACGTCGCCGTGCATGCGGGCGAACGTGACGAACGCGAGGTTGGTCGCGTTGAGCATGAGCTCGACGCCCATGAACACGATGATCGCGTTGCGGCGCAGCAGGACCGTCGCGGCGCCGATCGCGAAGAGGATCGAGGCCAGCACGAGGTAGTGGGTGAGCTCCATCAGTCCTCTCCTCCCGGGGTCGCGCCGGGCACGCGGGACCGGCCCGGGTCGTCGGGACCCGCGACGTCGCCGGCGGGCGGCTCGCCCTCGGGCTGCTCGGCCGTCGCGGCCTGCACCACGCGCTCGTTCGCGTCCTGGGCCCGCAGCGCCGGCAGGGCGCGGTGCGGCTCGTGCTCGACGAGCACGTCGCGCTCGGCCTCGAGGATCGTGCCGGCCGAGCGCTCCTGGCCGCGGATCCGCAGGATGCGGGACACCGACTCCTCGATGGGCCGGCCCTGCGGGTCGAGGGCCGGCGTGTCCATCGCGTTGTTCTGCGCGTAGACGCCGGGCGCGGCGAGCGGCGTGAGTCGGCCGCCCGACGGCAGTGCCGCGACCTTCGCGTCCGCCTGCTCGCGCTGGCCGACCTTCGGGGTGAGCCGGCGCCGGTGCGTGAGCACGAGCGCCGAGACCGCGGCGGTGATGAGCAGGATGCCCACGACCTCCATCGCGAACACGTAGTCCGCGAAGAGCACGCGCGCGAGCGCCGTCGGGTTCGTCACCGCGTTCGCGGCCTCGAGGCCGACCGCGGGCGGGAACGCCGCCTGCGAGACGACGCCGACCAGCACGGCCCCGAGCCCCAGCCCGAGCAGCACGCCGATCCAGCGCTGGCCGCGGATCGTCTCGACGAGCGAGTCCGACGCGTCGACGCCGACGAGCATGAGCACGAAGAGGAAGAGCATCATCACGGCGCCCGTGTAGACGACCACCTGGACGACGCCGAGGAACGACGCCTCCTGCGCGATGTAGAGGATCGCGAGGTCGACCATGACGAACATGACCGCGATGGCGGCGTGCACCGCCTTGCGTGCGAAGAGCAGCGAGAGCGCCGCGAGCACCATGAGAGGGGCGAGTACCCAGAACAGGACCGCCTCGCCGCCGCCCCCGATCACCGCGCGCCCTTCCGGGCCGACGGACGGGCGGACCGCCCGGACGGCTGCGTGACCCGCCGGACCTCCGGCTCGCGGCCCGCCTGCTCCGGCGGGAGCGTCGGGTCGTCCGGCCGGTGCTCGCGCACCCACTCCACCTGCTCGGCCACCGGGCCGCTCACCTCCCCGCGGTAGTACTCGGTGTCCGACGTCCCGGGCACCATCGGGTGCGGCGCGGCGAGCATGCCCTCGCGCAGCGGCGCGAGGAGGTCCTGCTTCTCCCAGATCATGCCCTCGCGCGTCGGCCCGGCGAGCTCGTACTCGTTGGTCATCGTCAGCGCGCGCGTCGGGCACGCCTCGATGCACAGCCCGCAGAAGATGCAGCGCAGGTAGTTGATCTGGTAGACGCGGCCGTACCGCTCGCCGGGCGACATGTGGCCGCCGTCGGGGAGGTCGGCGTTGTCCGCGCCCTCGACGTAGATCGCGTCCGCCGGGCACGCCCACGCGCACAGCTCGCACCCGATGCACTTCTCCAGCCCGTCGGGGTACCGGTTGAGCTGGTGCCGGCCGTGGTAGCGCGGCTTGGGCGGCACCTTCTGGCGCGGGTACTGCTCCGTCACGGTCGGCCGGAACATCGAGGAGAAGGTCACGCCGAACCCGGCGACGGGCGCGACGAGCTCGCGCAGGCCCTTCGCCTGCGGGCGGCGGACCTCGTACTCGCCCGGCCGGTCCGGCTTCTGGTCGTCAGCCACGGTCGACCTCCTTGTCGTGCGGTGTGTCGCGGGGAGCACCGGCACCCGGTGCGGCGGGCGCCCGGGCGGTGCCCGCGTCGTCGGGCACGAGGGCCCGACGGCGCGGCGAGGGCGGGAGCGACTGGCCGGGCAGCGGCGGGACGGGGAAGCCGCCGGCGAACGCGTCGAACGGCTCGGGCGCGGCGCCCGCGGCGCGCGGAGCCGCCCCGGGCGGCGCCTTCTTCTCGGGCCAGAACCAGACGACGACCACCACCACGAGGGCTATCGCGACCGCGATCCCGATGAACACGCGCAGGTCCACGTCGAGGAACTGGCGCACGGCCTGGGCGACGGCGAGCAGCACGAGCCACGCGAGCGCGAAGGGGATGAGGACCTTCCAGCCGAAGCGCATGAACTGGTCGTAGCGCAGGCGCAGCAGCGTGCCGCGCACCCACACGAAGAAGAACATGACGGCCCAGACCTTGACGAGGAACCAGAGGATGGGCCACCAGCCCTCGTTGAACATCCCGTCGTTGATCGCCGAGAGCGGCCACGGCGCGCGCCACCCGCCGAGGAACAGCGTCGTCGCGACCGCGGAGACGTTGAGCATGTTGATGTACTCCGCGAGGAAGAACCACGCGAACTTCATCGACGAGTACTCGGTCATGTACCCCGACACGAGCTCGCCCTCGGCCTCGGGGAGGTCGAACGGGAGGCGGTTCGTCTCGCCGACCATGGAGATCACGTAGATGACGAACGCCGGCAGGAGCGGGAGGAACCACCACAGCTGCGTCTGCGAGTCGACGATGCGCGAGGTCGACATCGACCCCGCCATGAGGAAGACGGAGACGAGCGACAGGCCCATCGCGAGCTCGTAGCTGATGACCTGGGCCGTCGAGCGGACCGACCCGAGCAGCGGGTACGTCGAGCCGGACGACCAGCCGCCGAGCACGATCCCGTACACGCCGAGCGACGCGCACGCGAGGATGTAGAGCGTCGCGACCGGGAAGTCGGTGAGCTGGGCGGGCGTCACGTAGTCCGTGAACGGGATCTGCACCTCGGGCCCGAACGGGATCACCGCGAACACGAGGAGCGCGCAGAACACGGAGATCATCGGCGCGAGCAGGTAGACGAACTTGTCGGCCGCCTTGACGGTGATGTCCTCCTTGAGCAGGAGCTTCATCGCGTCGGCGAGCGACTGGAGCAGGCCGAACGGGCCGTGCCAGTTCGGGCCGGGCCGCACCTGCATGCGGGCGACGACCTTGCGCTCGAACCAGATCGCGAACAGCACGCTCGTCAGCAGGAACACGAGGATGAGGACGGCCTTGACGAGGTACGTCCAGCCGTTGTCCTGCGAGAAGTTCGCCGTGATGCCGGGCACCGCCGGCGTCTCGGTGGCCAGCGCGTGGAGCGCGTGCAGGCCGCTCATGCGCCCTCCCCTCCGTCGGTGGTCCCCGGCTCGAGCCGGACGAGGTCGCCCGGCACCGCGCCGAGCGTGGCGTGCACGGACGACCCCGGCGAGCGCAGCGGCAGCCACACCACGTGGTCGACCATGTCGGTCACCACCACGGGGAGCGTGACCGCGCCCCGGTCGGTGACGACCCGCACGAGCTCGCCGTCGAACACGTCGACCGCGGCGGCCGTCGCCGCGGACAGCCGCGCCACGGGGCGCTTGGCGGTGCCGGCGAGGTAGCGCTCGCCGTCCTGGCCGCGCGCGTCGTCGAGCAGGAGGCGCCAGCTCGCGAGGACCGCGGTCCCCGGCGCGACGGCGGGCGGCTCGGTCGCGTCGACCGTGGGCGCCGCGGCGCGCGCGCCGTCCCACGCGCCGTCGCCCACGAGCTGCTCGAGCTCGGCGCGCACGGCCTCCAGCGTCGGCAGGCCGAGCGGGGCGCCGGCGGCGTCCGCGAGCGCGTCGAGCACGCGGTGGTCGGGCATCGCGGTCGAGGCGAGCGCGGCCGGGAACGGGCGCACGCGCCCCTCCCAGCTGACGAACGCCCCGGCCCGCTCCACGGGCGGCGCGACGGGGAGCACGACGTCGGCGAGCTCCGTCACCGCCGAGCGCCGCACCTCGAGCGAGACGACGACGTCCGCCGCCTCGAGCGCGCGGCGCGCGTGCACCGGGTCGGGCAGGTCGTCGAGCTCGAGCCCGCCCACGAGGACGCCCGCGAGCTGGCCGACCGAGAGCGCGTCGAGCATCTCCCCCAGGTCGCGGCCCGGGGCCGTGGGCAGCCCCGCGGGGTGGTCCTCGGTCGTCGCCGCGCCCCACACGGTCGCGACGTCCACGCGGGCCGCGGCGTCGGCGACCGGGCGGCCGCCCGGCAGGAGGTTGGGCAGCGTGCCCGCCTCGACGCCGCCCCGCTCGCCTGCTCGGCGCGGGACCCAGGCGACGCGCGCGCCCGTCGCGGCGACCGCGCGCAGCAGCGCGCTGTAGCCGCCGGGCGTCGCAGCGAGCCGCTCCCCCACGAGGACGACCGCGCCCGGCTGCCGGAGCGCGTCGCTCGCGTCGGCGAGGACGTCGTCGGTGCCGCTCGCCTCGTCGAGCGTGCGGACCCGGTCGCCCGCGGCGATGCCGTCGAGCCACTCCGCCTCGGTGCCCGGGGCGGCGGGGAGCAGCGTGCCGTGCATGCGCTGCACGCCGCGCGACGCGAACGGCGCCACGGAGAACACACGGACCTGGTGCCGCAGCGCGCCCTTGCGCAGGCGCAGGAACGCGACGCCCGCCTCCTCCTCGGCCTCGAGGCCGACGAGCAGGACCGCGGGCGCCTTCTCGAGGTCGGGGAAGGTCACGCCGAGTCCGGTGCCGGCGACGGCGTGCGCGAGGAAGTCCGCCTCCTCCGCGCTGTGCGCGCGGGCCCGGTGGTCGACGTCGTTGGTGCGCAGCCACGTGCGCGCGAGCTTGGCGTACGCGTACGCGTCCTCGACCGTGAGCCGCCCGCCCGGCAGGACGCCGACCCCGCCCGCGTCGCGGGCCCGGGTCAGGGCGTCGGCCGCGACCTCGAGCGCCTCGGCCCACGAGGCCGGGCGCAGCTCGCCGCGCGTCACCGTGCCGTCCGGCGCGACCTCGCGGTCGCGCACGAGCGGGTGGGTGAGGCGGTCCGGTGCGGACTGCCACGTGAAGGCGAAGCGGTCCCGGTCGGTGATCCACTCCTCGTTGACGAGCGGGTCCTGGCCGGCGAGACGGCGCAGCACGACGCCCCGGCGATGGTCGACGCGGATCGCCGACCCGGACGAGTCGTGCTCGGCGACCGACGGCGTCGAGACCAGGTCGAACGGGCGCGACCGGAAGCGGTACGCCGCTCCCGTCAGCGCGCCGACCGGGCAGATCTGCACGGTGTTGCCGGAGAAGTACGACGCGAACGGGAGTCCGGCCTCGTCCTCCAGCGCCAGGCCCACCGGGCGGTCGCCGGGCGCCTCGCCCGCGGGGGGCGCGAAGTCGAGCACGGCCTCGTCGAAGCGGCCGATCTGCTGCGCGGCGCCGCGCTTCTGCAGGTCGATGAACGCGTCGCCCGCGATCTCCTGCGAGAAGCGGGTGCACCGCTGGCACAGGACGCAGCGCTCGCGGTCGAGCAGGATCGTCGTCGAGACGGCGATCGGCTTCGGGAACGTGCGCTTGACGTCGACGAACCGGCTCGTCGCGCGCCCGTTGCTCATCGCCTGGTTCTGCAGGGGGCACTCGCCGCCCTTGTCGCACACCGGGCAGTCGAGCGGGTGGTTGATGAGCAGCAGCTCCATGATCCCGTGCTGCGCCTTGTCGGCGACCGGGCTCGTGCGCTGGGTCTTCACCACCATGCCCGGCGTCGCCTCGAGCGTGCACGACGCCTGCGGCTTGGGCATGGGTCGCACGTTGCCCTCGCGGTCGGGCGCCGCGACCTCGACGAGGCACTGGCGGCACGCCCCGGCGGGCTCGAGCAGCGGGTGGTCGCAGAACCGCGGGATCTGGATCCCGATCTGCTCGGCCGCGCGGATCACGAGCGTGCCCTTGGGCACCGACATCTCGATGTCGTCGATCGTGAACGTCACCTGGTCCGCGGGGGCCGGGGGCTTGGCCGCGCCGCCCGAGGGCGCGACGGCCGAGGAGCCGGTGCCCGGGGCGGGGGTCGTGGTCGTCATCAGTGCACTCCTGCCGTCAGGACGCGGGCCGGGCGGGGCGTGTAGTCGAAGAGCGCCGAGGCCGCCGGGTCGAACGGGCAGCGGTGCTCCGTGATGTGCGCCTCGTACTCGTCGCGGAACAGCGCGATGCTGCTCGTGACGGGCGACGTGGCGCCGTCGCCGAGCGCGCAGAACGCGCGGCCCAGGATGTTGTCGCACGTGTCGAGGAGCAGGTCGAGGTCGGCCTCCGTGCCCTGGCCCGCCTCGATGCGCGCCAGCACCTGCTTCATCCAGTACGTGCCCTCGCGGCACGGCGTGCACTTGCCGCACGACTCGTGCGCGTAGAAGTCGGTCCACCGGCTCACGGCCCGCACGACGCAGGTCGTCTCGTCGAAGAGCTGGAGCGCGCGCGTGCCGAGCATCGAGCCCGCCGCCGCGACCGACTCGTAGTCGAGCGGGGTGTCGAGGTGCGCGTCGGTGAACAGCGGCGTCGACGAGCCGCCCGGCGTCCAGAACTTCAGCGCCTTGCCCCCGCGCATCCCGCCCGCGAGGTCGAGCAGCTCGCGAAGCGTCGTGCCGAGCGGAGCCTCGTACTGCCCCGGCCGCGTCACGTGCCCGGAGAGCGAGAAGAGGCCGACGCCGGCCGAGCGCTCCGTGCCCATCGACGTGAACCAGTCCGCGCCGCGCGCGACGATCGAGGGCACGCTCGCGATCGACTCGACGTTGTTCACGACCGTCGGCCGCGCGTACAGGCCCGCGACCGCGGGGAACGGCGGCTTGAGCCGCGGCTGCCCGCGGCGGCCCTCGAGCGAGTCGAGCAGCGCCGTCTCCTCGCCGCAGATGTACGCGCCGGCCCCGGCGTGGACCGTGACGTCGAGGTCGAAGCCCGACCCGAGCACGTCCTTGCCGAGGTAGCCCGCCTCGTACGCCTCCTCGACCGCGCGCAGCAGGCGGCGGTACACGTGCAGCACCTCGCCGCGCACGTAGATGAACGCGTGGTCGCACCCGATCGCGTACGACGTGATCGCCACGCCCTCGACGAGCGCCTGCGGGCTCGCGAGCATGAGCGGGATGTCCTTGCACGTGCCCGGCTCGGACTCGTCCGCGTTGACGACGAGGTAGCGCGGGCCGCCGTCGGGCGCGGGCAGGAAGCCCCACTTCATGCCCGTGGGGAACCCCGCGCCGCCGCGGCCGCGCAGGCCCGACGCCTTGACCGTCGCGACGACGTCGCCGGGCTCCTGCCCGAGCGCCGCGCGCAGGCCCGCGTAGCCGCCGCGGTCCAGGTACGACGCGAGCGTCCAGGACCGGTCCGCGTCCCACGTGTCCGACAGGACCGGGGTCAGCGGGTCCGGTGCCGGGCGGGTCTCGGTGCTCTGCTGCTCGCTCATGCGTCCGCTCCCTTCGACGGGTCGGGCTTCGTGCCGGGCGACTCGGCCTTGCCGCCGGGGTCGACGTCGGCGTCGGTCGTCGGCTTCCGCTCGGCGCTCGACTGCGCCTCGCCGGCGTCGGGCGCACCGCCGGCGGGGGCGCCGCCGTCCGGGGCCGCCTCGGCGTCCGTCTCACCGGTCGGGGCGGTCCAGCCGTGCTCACGCGCCAGCCGCAGGCCCGCGAGGGTGGGCTCGCCCGCGCCGACGCCCTCGTCGGCGCGGCCGTCGGTGAAGCCGGCGAGCACGCGGCTCATCTGCTTGAACGTGCACACGCTCGCCGCGCCGCGCGTCGGGGCGACGGCCTCGCCGGCGCGGAGCCGGTCCACGACGTCCGTCGCGCTGCCGGGGGTCTGGTTGTCGAAGAACTCCCAGTTGACCATCATCACGGGCGCGTAGTCGCAGGCCGCGTTGCACTCCACGCGCTCGAGCGTGATCGCGCCGTCCTCGGTGGTCTCGTCGTGCCCGACGCCGAGGTGCTCCGACAGCTCGTCGAAGATCGCGTCGCCGCCCATGATCGCGCACAGGGTGTTCGTGCAGACGCCCACGGTGTAGGTGCCGTTGGGGTGGCGCTTGTACTGGGTGTAGAACGTCGCGACGGCGGAGACCTCCGCCGCGGTGAGGCCGAGCTGCTCCGCGCAGAACAGGATGCCGTCGCGCGACACGTAGCCGTCCTCGGACTGCACGAGGTGCAGCATCGGCAGCAGCGCGGAGCGGGACTCGGGGTAGCGCGCGACGATCTGCGCGGCGTCGGCGGCGAGCCGCGCCGTCGTCTCCGCGTCGTACCCGGGGCGCGCCCGCCCGGCGGGCGTCCCGTCCGTCGCAGGTCCGGCGTCGATGGTCATCGGTCCACCCCTCCCAGCACGGGGTCCAGGGACGCCACCGCGACCACGACGTCGGCCACCTGGCCGCCCTCGCACATCGCCGCCACGGCCTGGAGGTTGTTGAACGACGGGTCGCGGAAGTGCGCCCGGTAGGGGCGCGTGCCGCCGTCGGACACGAGGTGCACCCCGAGCTCGCCGCGCGGGTGCTCCACGGTCTGCCACGCCTGCCCCACGGGGACCCGGAAGCCCTCGGTGACGAGCTTGAAGTGGTGGATCAGGGCCTCCATCGAGGAGCCCATGATCTCCTTGATGTGCTCGAGCGAGTTGCCCTGGCCGTCGCTCCCGATCGCGAGCTGCGCGGGCCACGCGATCTTGCGGTCGCCCACCATGACGGGCTGGCCCGCCGTCGCCTCGAGGCGGTCGAGGCACTGCGCGACGATGTGCAGCGACTGATAGCACTCCTCGAGCCGCAGCACGACGCGGTCGTAGCAGTCGGCGCCCGTCGCGGTCGGGACGTCGAAGTCGTACGTCTCGTAGCCGCAGTACGGGTCGGACTTGCGCACGTCGTACGGGTGGCCCGTCGAGCGCAGCACCGGGCCCGTGACGCCGAGCGCCATGCAGCCCGCGAGGTTGAGGTGCCCGACCCCGACGAGGCGCCCCTTGAAGATGGGGTTCGCGAGCATGAGGTCGCCGAGCTGGCCGAGGTAGCGGCGCACGAGCGGGTCCGCCCGACGCACCTGCTCGACGAGGTCCGGCGGCACGTCCTGCGCGACGCCGCCCGGGCGCACGTACGCGTGGTTCATGCGCAGCCCCGTGACCGCCTCGAAGATCCGCAGGATCTCCTCGCGCGCGGTGAACGCGATGGTCATGACGGTCGTCGCGCCCATCTCGTTGCCGCCCGTGCCGAGGCACACGAGGTGGGACGCGATGCGGTTGAGCTCCATCATCAGCACGCGGATGACGCTCGCCCGCTCGGGCACGTCGTCCGTGATGCCGAGGAGCTTCTCGACCGCGAGGCAGTACGCCGTCTCCTGGAACAGCGGCGCGAGGTAGTCCATGCGGGTGCAGAACGTGACGCCCTGCGTCCACGTCCGGAACTCCATGTTCTTCTCGATGCCGGTGTGCAGGTAGCCGATGCCGCAGCGCGCCTCGGTGACCGTCTCGCCGTCGATCTCGAGCATGAGGCGGAGCACGCCGTGCGTCGACGGGTGCTGCGGGCCCATGTTGACGACGATGCGCTCCTCGCCGAGCGCGGCGGCCGCGACGGCGCTCTCCGCGATCTCGGCCCAGTCGCCGCCGGACGCCTCGAAGCTCGGGACGCCGGGATCGAAGTCGCCGACGGGCGGCCGGGTGGCGTGCGGGGCGCCGCCGGGGGCGCCGGTGGTGTGCGTGCTCACGAGTACGACCTCCTCGTGTCGGGCGGGGGCACGGTCGCGCCCTTGTACTCGACGGGGATCCCGCCGAGCGGGTAGTCCTTGCGCTGCGGGTGGCCCGGCCAGTCGTCGGGCATCTCGATGCGCGCGAGCGACGGGTGGCCGTCGAAGACGATGCCGAAGAAGTCCCACGTCTCGCGCTCGTGCCAGTCGTTCGTCGGGTAGACGGACGTCGTGGACGGCACGTGCGGGTCCGCGTCGGGCACCGCCACCTCGAGCCGCAGCCGCCGGCCGTGGGTGATCGAGGTCAGGTGGTAGACGGCGTGCAGCTCGCGGCCGACGTCGTGCGGGAAGTGCACGCCGCTCACGCCCAGGCTCAGCTCGAAGCGCAGGTCCTGGTCGTCGCGCAGCGCGCGGCACACCTCGACGAGGTGGTCGCGGTGCACGTGCAGCGTCAGCTCGGCGTGCGCGCCGGGCGGGTCGACGACGACGCGCTCGACCGCGGCGTCGAACGCGACGCCGGAGGCCTCGAGCACCTCGGCGAGGACGTCCACGACCTCGTCGAACCAGCCGCCGTAGGGGCGCGCGCTCGCGCCCGGCATCGCGACGGGCTGCACCAGGCCGCCGTAGCCGGACGTGTCGCCCGAGCCGTGGACGCCGAACATGCCCTCGCGGACCTCGACGACCTCGAGCGTGCGGGGCGCCCCGGCACCGGTCACGAGGTCGGCAGACCGGGGGCCGTTCACCTCCTCCGGCTGCGGCACCGGCGTGCCGGCGCCGCTCTTCTCGTCCGTCACCGCAGCAGCCCCTTCATCTGGAACGTGGGCGTCGCCTCGAGCGCCGCCGCCTCGGCGGCGCGCGCCGCCTCCTTGCGGTTCACGCCGAGCGGCTCGTGCTGGATCTGGTCGTGCAGCGCGAGGATCGCGTTGATGAGCATCTCCGGCCGCGGCGGGCAGCCGGGCAGGTAGATGTCGACCGGGACGACGTGGTCGACGCCCTGCACGATCGCGTAGTTGTTGAACATGCCGCCGCTCGACGCGCACACGCCCATGGACAGGACCCACTTGGGCTCGCTCATCTGGTCGTAGACCTGCCGCACGACCGGCGCCATCTTCTGGCTCACGCGCCCGGCCACGATCATGAGGTCCGCCTGGCGCGGCGACGCGCGGAAGACCTCCATGCCGAAGCGCGACAGGTCGAACCGCGACGCGCCCGCCGCCATCATCTCGATGGCGCAGCACGCGAGGCCGAACGTCACGGGCCACAGCGACGCCTTGCGCAGGTACCCCGCGAGGTCCTCGATCGTGGTGAGCAAGAAGCCCGAGGGAGCTTCCTCGATCCCCATGGTGTCTCTCCTAGTTCTCTCGCCGGTGCCCGCCGGGACCCACGCTGGGTGCCACCGTCAGTCCCACTCGAGGCCGCCGCGGCGCCACTCGTAGACGAACGGGACGGTGATGAGCGCGAGGAACGCGAGCATCGCCACCAGCCCGAACGTCGCGAGCGTCGCGAAGTCGACGGCCCACGGGTAGAGGAAGACGACCTCGATGTCGAAGACGATGAACGTCATCGCGACGAGGTAGTACTTGATCGGGAAGCGCCCGCCGCCGACGGCGTGGGGCGTGGGCTCGATGCCGCACTCGTAGGCGTCGAGCTTGGCGCGGTTGTACCGCTTGGGGCCGATGACCGCGCTCGCGGCGACGCCGCCGAGCGCGAGCACGGCGGCCACGCCCATGAGGACGAGCAGCGGGACGTACGGGTTGGTCATCGTCGACTCCTCGAGTGGGGGCTCGGGACGGGTCTCCCCGGACGGCGTCGTCCGGGTCCGCGGTCAGGTGGTGCGAGTGCCGGCGCTGCGTGGTGCGCGGGTGCCGGCCCACCTCGTGGGCTCATGACGATGGCACCACCCTGGTCAGCCCGGCGATGACGCGGTCGACCCAGTCGCCGCCGCGGGGCTCGTAGCAGTCCGACAGGAGCTTGAGGACGAACCGCATGACGACCGGGCGCGGGAGCCCGTAGCGCGTGCAGATCCGCATGATCTCGGGGTGCTCGATGAGCTTCACGAAGTACCGGCCGAGCGTGTAGTAGCCGCCGAGCTCGCGCCGCATGAGGCGCGGGTACGTCTGCAGCGCACGCTCGCGGCCCGCGTCGGTGAGGCGCACGCGGGACTGGGCCACGACGTCGGCCGCGGCCCGCCCGGCCTGCATCGCGTACGCGATGCCCTCGCCGTTGAACGGGCTCACCATGCCGCCCGAGTCCCCGACGAGCAGCACGCCGCGCGTGTACAGCGGCGTGCGGTTGAAGCCCATGGGCAGCGCCGCGCCGCGCACCGGGGCGAGCCGGTTCTCCTCCGTGAACTCCCACTCGGCGGGCGCGTTGCGCATCCAGGTGGCGAACAGGTCCTTGTAGTCGACGTTGGCCGCGGACTGCCGCGCGGGCGTCGAGCTGACCGAGCCGAGGCCGACGTTCGCCGTGCCGTCGCCGAGCGAGAAGATCCAGCCGTAGCCCGGCAGCAGGTTCGACTCGCGGGGCTTGCCGTCCCACAGCTCGAGGTGGGACTCCATCCACGGGTCGTCGTGGCGGGGCGTGCGGAAGTAGGTCCGGACGGCGACGCCGATCGGGCGGTCCTCGCGCCGCGCGAGGCCGAGGGCGAGCGCGAAGCGGGACGAGACGCCGTCGGCCGCGATGACGACGGGCGCCCGGTAGGTGACCTCGTCCCCGGCGCGCCGGCCCTTCTCGTCCACGGGGCGCGCCGTGACGCCGACGACGCGGCCCGTGCGCTCGTCGAGGACGGGGCCGGTGACGGCGGTGCGCTCGAGCAGCTTGGCGCCGGTGCGCTGCGCGTGCTCGGCGAGCGTGCGGTCGAACGAGTGGCGCGCGCGGGCCATGCCGTAGCTGGGGTACGACGCGAGGTCCGGCCACGCGAGCTCCCACGAGCGGCCGCTCGCGACGACACGCAGCCCGCGGTTGCGGATCCAGCCGTCCTCGACGCGCGTGGGGACGCCTATGCGCACGAGCTCGGCGACCGCGCGCGGCGTCAGGCCGTCGCCGCAGATCTTGTCGCGCGGGAAGGCGGACTTCTCGAGGAGGAGGACGCTCAGGCCCGCGGCGGCGCAGTAGTGGGCGGCCGCGGAACCGGCCGGGCCGGCGCCCACGACGATCACGTCGGCGTCGTCGAGCCTCGCGCCCACCGTGCCCACCTCGCCGTCCCGTCGTCGGAGTCCTCGTGCGATGCTCCACCGTGGCCCGGCTCGGGACACGGTGCATCCACTGTCCTTGTGAAGTCGGTCACAATGGACACCGCCACTCTAGTCACTCCGGACGGGAGATGTGTAGCAAGGCGACCCTTCCCTGGGAGATCCTGTGACGAAGGTCCTGGCACCCGGCGACGACCGGCCCTGGGGACGAGGACTCGCGGGCAAGGGGGCCGGCGCCGCGATGGCCTAGCCTCCCGCGCGTCTGTGCCCGCCCGGGGCGCCGTCGTCCCAGGTCAGCGCCGCGCACGCGCGCCGCCGGGGTCGCGCGCCGCCGGGGTCGCCGAGAAGGCCCCGCGCGGCACGCGCGGGGCCGTGGACCTGGCGTCCCGTCAGGCCGGGCGCACGCCCCGGTGCAGCGCGACGATCCCGCCGGAGAGGTTCCGGTAGGCGACCTTCTCCCAGCCCGCGCGGAGCAGGAGACGGCCCAGGCCCTCCTGGTCCGGCCACGCGGCGATCGACTCGGCGAGGTACTGGTACGACCCGCCCTCGCGGGTCACCGCCGAGGCGATGCGCGGCAGCGCCTGGACCAGGTACTCCTGGTACAGGACGCGGAACGGCGCCCACGTGGGGGTCGAGAACTCGCAGATGACCACGCGCCCGCCCGGTCGCACGACCCGCAGCATCTCGCGCAGCGCGCCCTCGGTGTCGACGACGTTGCGCAGCCCGAACGAGATCGTCACCGCGTCGAACGTGCCGTCCGCGAACGGGAGCCGCGTCGCGTCCCCGGCGACGAACGGGAGGTCCGGACGGCGCTCCTTGCCCACCTGGAGCATGCCGAGGGAGAAGTCGCACGGGACGACGCGCACGCCGTCGTCGGCGAACGGCTCCGAGGACGTGCCGGTCCCCGCCGCGAGGTCGAGGACCTTCTCGCCCGGGAGCGCGCCGATCGCGCGGACCGTCGCCCGGCGCCACGCGCGGTCCTGCCCGAGCGACAGGATGTCGTTGGTCAGGTCGTACCGGGAGGCGATCCCGTCGAACATCGACGCGACCTCGGAGGGCTTCTTGTCCAGGTTGGCACGGGGCATGCCGCCCATGCTTCCACGTCCCCGCGCCCGCGGTCGCACCGTCGCGGCTTACGCTGGGAGGCGATGAGCGCAGAACCGTCGGCCACCGCCGCACAGCCCCACCCGCTGGTCGTGAGGACCACCCGGATCCCCGACCTGCCCGGCGGTCTCGACGCCCTCGTCGACCTCCTGCCCGACACGCGACCCCTCGCGTGGGTGCGCCGCGGCGACGGGATCGTCGGCTGGGGCGAGGCGCTGCGGCTCGAGACGTGGGGCCCGGGCCGGTTCGCCGACGCCGAGGCCGCGTGGCACGAGACGCTCGCGCGCGCGGTCGTGCGCGACGAGGTGGGCCTGCCCGGAACGGGCCCCGTCGCGTTCGGCTCGTTCGCGTTCGACGACTCCGCGCCGGGCGACGACGCGCACGACCCGGTCCGGGCCGGCGGGGTCCTCGTCGTGCCGCGCGTCGTCGTCGGGCGGCGTGACGGGCACGCGTGGCTCACGACCGTCGACACCGCCGGCTCGCTGTCCTCCTCCCCCACGGACGCCCTGCGCCGCACGCCGCGCGAGCCCGTGCGCGCGCCGGGCGAGGTGGCCTGGCACGACGGCGCGCTCGGCGCCGACGACTGGGCCGCCGTCGTCGCGGAGGGCGTCGAGCGCATCCGCTCGGGCGCGCTGGAGAAGGTGGTGCTCGCGCGCGACGTCGTCGCCCACACGAGCGAGCCCGTGGACCCGCGCTGGCTGCTCGCCCGCCTCGCCTCGGCCTACGAGGCGTGCTGGACGTTCTCGGTCGACGGGCTGGTCGGCGCGACCCCCGAGCTGCTCGTCCGCAGCGAGAAGGGCCTCGTGACGTCCCGTGTGCTCGCCGGCACGATCCGGCGCGGCGGCCTGTCCGACGACGAGGCGCTCCTGCGGGCCGCGCAGCTCGCCCGGTCGTCGAAGGACCTGGAGGAGCACGAGTACGCCGTCCGGTCGGTCGCGCAGGCGCTCGCCCCGTTCTGCTCGTCGATGAACGTCCCCGACTCGCCGTTCGTGCTGCACCTGCCGAACGTCATGCACCTCGCGTCCGACGTGACGGCCGTCCTCGCGCGCGGCGCGAGCGGGCCCGGCACGACGGGTCCCGCGGCCGGGCCGACGAGCCTCGCGCTCGCCGCCGCGCTGCACCCCTCCGCGGCGGTGTGCGGCACGCCGACCGTCGTCGCGCGCGACCTCATCCGCGAGATCGAGGGCATGGACCGCGGCCGGTACGCCGGGCCGGTCGGGTGGCTCGGCGCCGACGGCGACGGCGAGTGGGGCATCGCGCTGCGCTCGGCCGAGCTGTCGGGCACCGACCCGCGCTCCGTGCGGCTCTTCGCCGGGTGCGGGATCGTCGCGGCGTCCGACCCGGCGGCCGAGGTCGCCGAGTCCGAGGCCAAGCTCGAGCCGATGCGCTACGCGCTCGGCGACGCCTGACGCCCCACCGCCCCGCGTCCATACCCCGGCGAAGACCCCCGGCGGAAGACCCCCGGCGGGAGACCCCGGACGACGACGAGCGGCCGGCACGGAGTTCCGTGCCGGCCGCTCGGTGCGGTGGGCCGCCGGGGCGGGGACGTCCCCGACGGCCCACCGTCCCGCCACGGTCAGAGGAGGTGGCGGGACGGGGTGCGGCGCCGGGTCAGCCCTGGCCGCCGAAGAACCAGTCGAACGGGTTCGGGACGTTGCCCGGGTCGGTCGGGTCGCCCTGCTGACCCTGGTCGCCGCCCTGGTCGCCCTGGCCGGGGAGCTGGCCCTGGCCGTCCTGGCCGGGCAGCTGGCCCTGGCCGTCCTGCGACCCCTGGCCGGTGGTCTCGTCGTCCGCCGGGCGCGTCGCGAGGGTGACGTCGAGCTCGAGCGTCTTGCCGTCGCGCACGACGGTGAGCTTCGACTCGGCGCCCGCGGCCCGCTCGCGCACGAACGCGGTGAGCGACTCCGCACCGCCGACCGAGTGGCCGTCGATGGCGACGATGACGTCGCCCGAGCGGATGCCCGCGTCGGCGGCCGGCGAGCCGTCGGTCACCTCCTGGACCTCGGCGCCGCGGCGCGTGACGCCGTCGGCCGTCGCGGTCGCGTCGGCGAGCGTCACGCCGAGGAACGCGTGCTCCGCGGTCCCGTTGTCGACGAGCTGCTGACCGATGGTCTTGGCGAGGTTCACCGGGATGGCGAACCCGAGGCCGATCGAGCCGGACTGCGTGCCGCCGCTCGACAGCGTCGCGATGGACGACGTGATGCCGATGACACGACCCTGCGCGTCGAACAGCGGGCCGCCGGAGTTGCCCGGGTTGATCGCGGCGTCGATCTGGATCGCGTTGGTGACGACGGACGTGCCGCCGCCCTCGCCCGACGCGGACACCGGGCGGTCGACGGCCGACACGATGCCGGTCGTGGCCGTGTTCGCGAGGCCGAGCGGGTTGCCGACCGCGAGGACCGACTCGCCGACGCTCACGTCGTCGGAGTCGCCCAGCGTCGCGGGCTGCAGGTCGTCCGGGGCGTCGACGAGCTGTACGACGGCGAGGTCCGTCGCCGGGTCGAGCCCGACGATCTTCGCGTCGAACAGGCGGCCGTCGCTGAGCGTGACCTGGACCGTGTCGTTCTCGGCGCCGGACACCACGTGGTTGTTCGTCACCACGTGGCCCTTGTCGTCGATGATGACGCCCGAGCCCTCGGCCCCGCCCTGCGGGGTCTGGACCTGGATCGCCACGACCGACGGCGCGACGGCCTTCGTCACGGCCTCCCAGTCGGGGTTCTGCGACGACGAGTCGGCGACGGGCGCGGCCGACGTCTCGTGCTGCTGGCCGACGTCGGCGAGCGACGCGGTGTCCTGGTCCGCGCCGAACGCGCCGGTGAGCCCGGCGGTGCCGACGCTCGCGAGGAGCGCGGCGGCGGCCGCCGCGCTGACGACCGGCACCCAGGTGCGGCGACGCTGCGGGGCGCCGCTCTCGCCGGCCATGGTCGGCGCGGGCGGCGCGGGCGGCGGGCCGAAGCTGCCGGACGGCGTGTGCGCGCCGGGCGCGCCCTGCGCGGGGCGCGCGTACGGGTTGGCCGGCGCTGCGGCGGGCGTCTGCCCCGCGGGCGCGGTGGCGTGGCTCGTCGGGGCGGGCTGCGGCGTCGTGAGGTGCTGGACGGGGTGCGGCGGGAGCGGCTGCGTCGGGTGGCCGGTCGGGTGCGCCGACGGCTGGACCCGTGCCTGCTCGCCCGAGGTCGCGGCCGGCAGCGGCTGCGTGGCGTCGGGCGTCGGGGTGGGGGTGGGCTCGGTGCCCGGGGTGTTCGTCATGGTGGGCCTCCTTCTTCTGCCCACTACTTCACACCGCCGCGCTTGAACGACGCTTGAACGAACCTGGGAGTCCGCTGCGAGTTTCTTCTCGCCCCTCAGCCGCCCGAGGACAGCGCCGCGCGCACGGCCGCCCGGACGTCGTCCGCGAGGCGCAGGCCCTCGCGACGACGGTCCGCGCGCCCGACACGCACCTCCAGGACCTGCACGCCGTGGCTCGGGGCCGCGAGGGCGTGGCGCAGCGAGGGGACGTCCTGGACGAGCTGGTGGTCCACCCCGTACCCCGCGCACAGCGGCGCGAGGTGCGCGCCGTGCGGCGTCGCGAAGACACGCTCGAACGTGCGGCGCGCGCCCGCGGACGACTCGCCCAGCGCCCCGGGCTCGAGCCCCGAGAAGATCGCGCCGCCGTCGTCGTTCACGACGACGAGCTGCAGGTCGGCGTGCGGCTCGTCCGGTCCGCGCAGCAGCCCGCCGACGTCGTGGAGAAAGGTGAGGTCGCCGAGCAGCGCGCGCGTGCGCCGGTGGCCCCGGCCCGTCGCGAGGGCCGCGCCGAGCGCCGTCGACACGGTGCCGTCGATGCCCGCGAGCCCGCGGTTGGCGAGCACGCGCGGGCCGGGCCCGTCGAGGCCGAGCACGAGGCCCAGGTCGCGGACCGGGCTCGACGATCCCACGACGAGCAGGTCGTCCGGGCCGCCCGCCGCGGCGACCGCGCGTGCGACGCTCGGGCCGTCCGTCCGGGCCCCGTCGGTCGCCGCCGCGACGACGTCCGCCGCCGCGGCCGACGCCGCCCGCCACCGCTCGGCCCAGCCCGTGGCGGGCGCGGGGTCGAGCCAGCCCGCGGGCACGACGGGGAGCACGGTCGAGGCGTTGCGTGCGGCGTCCGGCCAGGGGCGCGAGCCCGGCGCCACGACGGTCACCGCGACGTCACCTCGGCCGAGCAGGCGCTGCACCGGCCGCGAGAGCGTGGGCCGCCCCAGCACGACGACGTGCTCCACGTCGTCCACGAGAGCGTCGGCCCCGAGCACGAGCGGGTGGGCGACGACGAGGCGCGGGCCGCCCGCCGCCCCGGACGACGGCTCGGCGAGCAGCGGCCAGCCGCGCGCCTCGGCGAGGTCGCGCGCGACGGGGCCCGCGCCGTCGCCCGCGACGACGACCGTCCGCTCGCCGGGGGCCGGCAGCGCGACCGGCGCGACGGGCGTGCCGAGCGGCTCCGTGACGTCGCCCGGCGCGACGGCGGTCGGCACCGCCGCGGGGGCGGCCGGCACCACGACGACCGGGCGGACGCCGCGGGGGTCCGGGCCGACGGCCGCGGGCGCGCCGAGCGCGTCGGGCACAGCGGGTCCAGCGGGCCCAGCGTCGGGAGGGGTGCCGGGCAGCCCGGCGGGCACGAGCGGCTCGCGGTAGGCGAGGTCGAGGTGCACCGGGCCGGGGTGCCCCGAGCGCGCGCCCACGGCCTCGGCGAGCGCGCGCGCCGTGACGGCGAGGAGGTCACGGACCTCGCCCGGGCGGCCGTCGGGCGCCGGGACGTCCGCCGCGAACCGCGTCGCGGGACCGAAGATCCCGGCCTGGTGGGTGGTCTGGTTCGCGCCCGTGCCGCGCAGCTCGTGCGGCCGGTCGGCGGTGAGGAGCACGAGCGGGACGCCCGTGTGGTGCGCCTCGAGGACCGCGGGGTGCAGGTTCGCGACGGCCGTGCCGGACGTCGTGACGACCGCGACGGGCCGGGGCAGCGCGACGCCGCCGCGCACGAGCGGGCCCGCGCCGCGCGAGAGCCCGACGGCGAGGAACCCGGCCGCGCGCTCGTCGACGCGCACGTGCAGCGTGAGGCGGCCGAGGTCGGCCGCCGCCGCGAGCGCGTACGCGAGCGGGGCGCTGCGCGACCCGGGGGCGAGCACGACGTCCGCGACGCCCTCGAGCGCGAGGCGGTGCACGAGCGCGAACGCGCTGCGCACCGCGGGCGGCTGGGCGTCCAGGCCGTCGAGCAGCGGGTCGACGGCGGCGCTCATCGTGCCCCTCCCGCGAGCGCGAGGCCGGCGACGCGGTCGAGCCGCGCCCGCCACCGCCGGTCGGTGTCCGCGTCGGGCGCGGTCGCCGCGAGCGCCGCCGCGCTCGGCGCGGGGCGGGCCACGGGCAGGGCCCCGTCGACGGGCACGAGCGGCTCGGCCACGACGTCGGCGGCGAACAGGTTCACGGTCGCGAGGCCGCACGCGTAGGGCAGCGCGGGGAGCGCGGCGGCGAGAGCGACGCCCGCGGCGATGCCGACCGACGACTCGAGCGCCGACGACACGACCACGGGCAGGCGCACCTGCTCGGCGAGGTCGAGGCACGCGCGCACACCGCCGAGCGGCTGCACCTTGAGCACCACGACGTCGGCCGCGTCCGCGCGCACGACGGCGAGCGGGTCCTCGGCGCGCCGGATCGACTCGTCCGCGGCGACGGGCACGGCGGTGTCGCCCCGCTGGCCGCGCCGCACGGCCGCGAGACCGGCGACGTCGGGGCACGGCTGCTCGACGTACTCGAGCCCGCCCGCCGCGCGGTCGAGGTGCGGGAGGCGGCGCAGCGCCTCGTCGGGGTCCCAGGCGCCGTTCGCGTCGACGCGCACCCGACCGTCCGGGCCGAGCGCGTCGCGCACGGCCTCGAGACGGGCGACCTCGGCGTCGAGGGGTTCGAGCGCGCCGTCGGGTCCGCGCTGCGCGACCTTGACCTTGGCGGTGCGGCACCCGCCGGACGCGGCGACGAGCTCCCGGGCGCGGTCCGGCCCGACCGCGGGGACGGTCACGTTCACGGGGACCCGGTCGCGGACGGGGGCGGGCCAGCCGTCGTCGGCCGCCTCGCGCGCGGCGCGCAGCCACGCCGCGGACTCGGCGTCGTCGTAGTCCCAGAAGGGCGAGAACTCGCCCCAGCCGGCGTCTCCGCGCAGGAGGACGCCGTCGCGCGCGTCGAGCCCGCGGAACCGGGTGGTGAGTCGGGTGCGGTAGACGACGGCGCGGGAGTCGGGCACGCGCCCAGGCTATGCCACGCGTCGTCGTCGGCCCGCGGCCCGGGCACGGGCGCGGCGCACGGGCACGGGCACGGGCACGGGCACGGCGCTCACGCGTTGACGAGCACCACCACGACGAGCGCGACGATCACGGCGTTGAACGCGAACGCGACGACGGCGTGGGTCGTGACCATCCGGCGCGTGACCGTGTCGAGGACGGTGACGTCGGCGGTCGAGAAGGTCGTGCTCACGCCCGCGGCGAGGTACACGTAGTCGGCGTAGGCGCGCGGTCCCTCGCCGGGGAACGCGAACCCGAGGCCGT
The DNA here is from genome assembly GCF_058792115.1 of Cellulosimicrobium sp. EB106-03-01-XG111. Classification (NCBI taxonomy): domain Bacteria; kingdom Bacillati; phylum Actinomycetota; class Actinomycetes; order Micrococcales; family Promicromonosporaceae; genus Cellulosimicrobium; species Cellulosimicrobium sp. EB106-03-01-XG111. The sequence goes on along the minus strand of NZ_JBYTEQ010000007.1, from coordinate 28,185 downwards.
CGCCCGCCGCGACGTCGCGCCGCGCGTAGTGCACGGTGTGGGACACGAGCACCGCGACCCACGACACGACGATGACCGCGACCCCCAGGACGGTCAGCGCGGGGGCCGCAGCCCACGCGACGCCCTGGGCGAGGGCGAACCCGACGAGCAGCGCCATGACCGCGAACTGGACGGACCACGCCGTCGACCCGCCGCCGAGGAGCAGCGTGCGGACGCGGCCGCGCCCGTCGGGGTGCGCGCGCAGCAGCGCCCGCTCGAGCTCGGGGCCGCGGCGCCCGGCGAACGCGACGCACGTCAGCGTGCACGAGAGCCCGGCGAGCACGACCCACACGAGGAGGCCCGCCGCCACGGGGACGGTCCCGTCGTCGAGACCGAGCGGGCCCTCGGCGAGGAGCACGACGACCGGGCCGGTCACGAGCGCGACGACGGTGGAGACGAGGGTCCGGGTGGTCTCGGGGACGAGGCGGTCGCGCAGGGCGGGTCGGGCGGTGGACGGGCGTCGGGTCATGGGCCGCGAGGCTACCCGGCCGCTGCGCCCGACCTCAGCGCGGTCCGGGTGCCACGAGCTCGCCGACGAGGCGGACGGCGAGCGCCCGCACGTCGCGCCCCTCGCTCAGCGCGCTCACGGCGGCGCCGTCGACGACCGCGACGAGGAGCGACGCCGCGACGTGGCCGAGTCCCCGGACGGCGAGGAGCTGCGCGACGGCGTCGTCCAGACCCTGCCGCCCTTTCCCGTAGGCCCGGGCGAGCGCCGGGTAGCGGCCCGCGCCGACGAGGTGCTCGTAGAAGCCGCGCAGCTCGCTCTCCCCGCCGGGCGGCAGGACGGCGTCGACGAGGACGCGCGCGTCCTCCCGGGCCCGGTCGCCGCCGCGTGCCGCACGTTCCGCGGCGCCGTGCGCGTGCTCCGCCCACCCGGTGACGATGAGCTCGCCCGCCGCGCCCATGAGGTCGTCGAGGCCGGTGAAGTAGTAGGTGGTGGCGGCGAGCGGGACGTCGGCGCGCGTCGCGACGGCGCGGTGGGTCACCGCAGCAGGGCCGTCCTGGAGGATGAGGTCCGCGGCGGCGCGGACGATCGCGTCCCGGCGCGCGACACCGCGCGCCTGGCGCCGCGGTGCGGGTCGTCGGTCGGCGGTCTCGGTCGGCGTCGTCCCCACCCGCACACCGTAGGGCACCTGCCGTGTGCTCGTCAGGCGGGCAGGCGTCCCGCGCCCGCCGCCCGCAGCGCGTCGACGACGCGCGCGACCTCGGGCTCGCGCACGCGCGCGGTGCCGACGACCACGCCGTGCTCGGTCGGCTCGGCGCGCTCGACGCCCGTCCCGCTCAGGGGCTCGACGGGGACGCCGGCCGCGCGCAGGCCGTCGACCGCCGCGTCCTCGGCCGCCGGGCCGGGGAGCGGGACGACGAGGTGGAGACCCGCCGCGACGCCCCCGACCGTGACGCCGGGCAGGGCCTCGCCGAGCGCGGCGAGCAGCGCGCGGCGCCGCCGCTGGTAGACGACCCGGGCCCGGCGCAGGTGCCGCTGGTACGCCCCCGAGCCGAGGAGCGCCGCGAGCGCCGCCTGCTCGGGGACGGACGTACCGAGGTCGGCGTGGCGCTTGGCCTCGACGAGCGGCCCGACGACGCGCGGCGGCGCGACGACCCAGCCCAGCCGCAGCGCGGGCGACAGGAGCTTGGAGACGGACCCGAGGAGCACGACCCGCTCGGGGTCCAGGGGCTGTACCGACGCCACGGGCCGGCGGTCGTAGCGCAGCTCGGCGTCGTAGTCGTCCTCGAGCACGAGCCGGTCCCCCGCGGCGGCCCACGCGAGCAGCGCACGACGGCGCGCCGGGGCGAGCACGACGCCGAGCGGGAACTGGTGCGCGGGCGTCACGAGCGCCGCGCGCGCGTCCGCGGGTAGCAGGTCGGTCCGCAGGCCGTCGGCGTCCACGGGCACGCCGACGGGCCGGGTCCCCGCGTCGCGCAGGAGCTCGAGCGCGCCTCTCGACGACGGGTCCTCGACGGCCACCGTGACGGGACCCGGGCCCGGGTCCGGCCCGGGCGCCACCCGGCCGTCGGCGAGCAGCCGCGCGAGCAGCGCGAGCGCCTGGGCCACGCCGCTCACCACGACGACGTCGTGCGCGCTCACGTGCGCGCCGCGGCTGCGGCGCAGGTGCTCCGCGAGCGCCGCGCGCAGCGCGGGCAGGCCCTGGGGGTCCGGGTAGCCGAGGTCGGCGTCCGCGAGCCCGCGGACGCCGTCGCGGACCGCGCGCGCCCACGCGGCCCGGGGGAACAGCGCCGGGTCCGGCGTCCCGACGCTCACCGGCCGGGCCGCCGCTGCGCCGGCCCGGGCGGCTCCGGGGCCCGCCTCGCCGAGCAGCACCGCGCTCCGGGCGGACGGCGCCGCGGGGAGCGCCGCGACGACGACACCCGATCGCGGCCGGGACACGAGCAGCCCCTCACCGACGAGCACGTCCACCGCCGTCGTCACCGTGCCGCGCGACACCCCGAGCGCGACGGCGGCGTCCCGGCCCGACGGCAGGACCGTCCCCGCCGGGACCCGCCCCTCGACGACGGCCGCGCGCAGGCCGTCCTGCAGCCAGCGGCCGACGTCGCGCGCGGGGCGCGGACCGAGCGCGAGCAGCAGGGCGTCGGGCGCGAGCCGGGTGGTCATCTGGCCCAGTGAACCAGGCACGACCTGGCCCTGCACCCTGGTCCAACCGGCTCCTACGGTCGAGGCATGACTCCCGCACCCGAGCGTCCCGGCAGCCGACGGACCGGCGACCTGCGCTGCGCCGTCGGCATGGCGATCGTCGGCTCGTCGTTCGTCGCGTCCGCCGCCCTCGCCGGGTTCCCGGTGCTGGGCGGCCAGGCCGCGCGCTACGCCGTCGCCGCGCTCGTCCTCCTCGCCGTCCTCGCCGTGCGCCGGGTGCCGTGGGTCCTCCCCTCGCCCCGCGCGCTCGGGCGCCTGACCGCGCTCGCGGCCACGGGGCTCGTCGGCTTCAGCGTCCTCGTCGTCGAGAGCGCGGGCCGCGCCGACCCGTCGCTCGTCGGGGCCGTCGTGGGCGCCTCTCCCGTCGTCCTCGCGGCCGCGGGCGCCCTCCGGGCCCGGCGGCTCGCGGTCCGCACCCTCGCGGCCGCCGTCGTGGTGACCGCCGGGGTCGTGGTCGTCGAGGGCGGCGGCGCGGGCGACCCCGTCGGCGTCGCGCTCGCGCTCGGCGCGCTCGCGTGCGAGGTGTGCTTCTCCCTCCTCGCCGTCCCCCTCCTGCCGACGCTCGGGGCGCTGCGCGTCTCCGCCTACGCGTGCGTCCTCGCCGTCCCGCAGCTCGCCGTCCTCGGGCTCGTGCGGCAGCGGGTGTCGGGGAGCCCGTTCCTCGCCGTGCCCGACGGCGCCGAGCTCGCCGCGCTCGCCTACCTCGCCGTCGTCGTCACGGCCGTCGCGTTCCTCCTCTGGTACTCGGGCCTCGCGACGATCGGTCCCGCGCGCGCCGGGCTGTTCGCGGGCCTGCTGCCCGTGGCGGCGCTCGCCACGTCGGTCGTGCTCGGGTTCGAGGAGCCGACCGCGCGGTCGGTCGTCGGGACGCTCGTGGTCGGTGCCGGGCTCGTGCTCGGCCTCGCCCCGGCACGCGCACGCCGGTCCCTCGCGCACCGGCTACCGTGGCGGGCGTGAGCAGCACCGACCCCGCCTCCGCCGCGCCCGACCCCGCCGCGCTCCCCCGCCAGGTCTCCGAGACGTTCGACCCCCGCGCCTGGCGCGAGGTCGGCGGCTTCGAGGGACTCACCGACCTCACCTACCACCGCGGCGTCGAGCGCGACGCCGACGGCGCCGTCGTGCGCGACCTGCCCGTGGTCCGCGTCGCGTTCGACCGGCCCGAGGTGCGCAACGCGTTCCGGCCCCACACCGTCGACGAGCTGTACCGCGTCCTCGACCACGCGCGCATGACGTCCGACGTCGGGACCGTGCTCCTCACGGGCAACGGGCCGTCGCCCAAGGACGGCGGGTGGGCGTTCTGCTCGGGCGGCGACCAGCGGATCCGCGGGCGCTCCGGCTACCAGTACACGACCGCGCCCGACGGCGGCGGCGACGTGCACACGCGCGACGCCGTCGACCCGGGGCGCGCGGGCCGCCTGCACATCCTCGAGGTGCAGCGGCTCATCCGGACGATGCCGAAGGTCGTGGTCGCGGTCGTCAACGGCTGGGCCGCGGGCGGCGGGCACTCGCTGCACGTCGTCGCGGACCTGTCGATCGCGAGCCGCGAGTACGCGCGGTTCAAGCAGACCGACGCGAACGTCGGGTCGTTCGACGGGGGCTACGGCTCGGCGTACCTCGCGCGGCAGGTGGGCCAGAAGCGCGCGCGGGAGATCTTCTTCCTCGCACGGGAGTACTCCGCGCAGGACGCGTACGCGTGGGGCGCGGTCAACGAGGTCGCGGACCACGCCGACCTGGAGGCGCTCGCGATCGAGTACGCGCGGGTGATCGCGACGAAGTCGCCGCAGGCGGTCCGGATGCTGAAGTTCGCGTTCAACCTCGCGGACGACGGACTCATGGGGCAGCAGGTCTTCGCGGGCGAGGCGACGCGGCTGGCGTACATGACGGACGAGGCCGTCGAGGGCCGCGACGCGTTCCTCGAGCGGCGCGACCCGGACTGGGGACGCTTCGGCTACGCGTTCTGACGAGCAGGCTCAGGAGCCGCCGACGAGGCTCGTCAGCATCTCGATGAGGCCGCGGCCGACGAACGCCGCCGCGACGGCGAGGCCGAACAGGAGCCCGACGGAGACGACGACCGGGGCGGCCGAGCGGGCGACGCCGGGCTCGTCGTCGCGCGACGCGCGCGGCGCGTACGACGGCGGGAGCGGGGTCTGGTCCGCGCGCTGCGGGGCGCCCTCGGACGGGGTGCGGGGCTGGGACGGGTGGACGGGGTGCGGGACGACGGTTGCCATGACTCCACGGTGCCGCCCGGGACCCCCTCGGCGCGTCGGCCCCGCGGCTCGACCTGGGCGGCGGGCGGTCCCCCTCGGGGCGGAGCGGTCGTACGCCGTGGGGCGGACGCCGTCCGCCCCACGGCGGAGGGTCAGCCGGCGGTCCAGCTCCCCGAGCCGGTCGGCACGAGCTCGATCCACGACGCGCCCGGCTCGAGCTCGACCGGCTCGCCGTCCGCCCCGGTGAGCACGAGCGGGGCCTCGACCCCCTCCTTGGACCACGTCACCGCGACCTGCTTGCCGCCGCTCGCGACGACGCCGTCACCGGTCCCGACGAGCTGCGTCTCGGGGACGGCCACGCCCGCCGGGTCCTTGAACGGCGTGTCCACCATCGTCGCGGCGAGGAGCACGACGTTCGTCGCCGACAGCCGCACCTCGTCCGCGGAGACCGCCGGCCGGTCGCCCTCGCTCCGCACGTAGCGGCCCTCGCCGCCGTCCCACTCCCACACGGCGCGGCTGGCGTGGGTGAGGCGCACGTCGAGCCGGGTCGCGGGAGCGCCCGCGACCGTCGCGGTCGCCGTCCCCGGCTCACGCGCGAACACGAGCTGCGCGGGCGGCGGGGACGTGCGGTCGTCGTCGGCCTGGGCCCAGAACGCCTCGGGGCTGCCGTACACGTTGTGCGGGGCGCGCCGCGCCCGGGTGGTCGTGAAGCCGTCGTCGCCCTCGTCCATGACGACCGACTGGACGCCCGCGGCCCCCACGGCGTCGATGAAGGGCTGCTGCCCGCCCGTGTACGCGAGGACGCCGTGCAGCGGAGCGACGATCGCCGGGTCCATCGGCCGCACCGAGCGGACGGGGCCCACGCTCTCCGGCACCTGCGAGTGGAAGACGGCGACGAAGCGGGTGATGCCGCCCTCGACGACCTCCTCCCACACGACGTCCGCCTGCTCGAGCCCGGTCTGCGGGCGTGCCTGGGGCGCGTTCTCGATCTTCACCGCGAGCGCCGGCCGGTCCGCGACCTCGTCGGCCGCGACGCCCGTGAGCGGCCACACGAGGGGGACGTCCGGCGTCGGGGGGACTCCCTTGGTGCCGGACACGTCCGGCTCGACCGTCGTGGTGCTCGGCGCCGCCGGCTCGCCCGCGCACCCGGCGAGCGCGACCGCCGCCGCGACCACGACCGCGGCGAGCGCGGTCCCCCGGACTCCTCGTCCCGTCCTCGTCACCCTCGACCTCCCCGACGACCCGGGGCCCCTGCCCGTGCCGGCACCACGACGGACCTGTGTCCTCGGCCACGGTACGACCCGACCTAGGCTGATCCGGTGAACCGCGCCGTCGTCCCCGCAGATCTGGACGCTCTCGTCGCGGCGGTCGGGGCCGCGCTCGACGGCGACGGGCCGCCCGTCGCGCCCGTCCCGCTGCTCCCCCGGCCCCCGGGCTCCGGGTCGACCTCGGCCGACGTGCCTGCCGGCACCGCGCTCGTGCTGCGCACGTCGGGCTCGACGGGCGCGCCCCGGGAGGTGCTGCTCGGTGCGGAGGCGCTGCGCGCGTCGGGCGCCGCGACGCACGAGCGGCTGGGCGGACCGGGGCACTGGCTCCTCACGCTGCCCCCGACGCACGTCGCCGGGGTCCAGGTCGTCGCGCGCGCCCACGCCGCGGGGCGCGGCCTCACGGTCGCGCCCCCGGACGAGCCCTTCACCCCGGGCGGGTTCGCGGCGCTCGTCGCGCGCGCCCCGCGCGGCGAGCGGCGGTACGTCTCGCTCGTCCCGACCCAGCTCCACCGCCTCGTCGCGGCGGCGGACGCCGGGACCGACGACGGCGCCGCGGGGCTCGACGCGCTCCGCACGCTCGACGCCGTGCTCCTCGGCGGCGCCGCGACGCCGCCCGCGCTGCTGCGCCGCGCGCGGTCCGCGGGGGCGCGCGTCGTCACCACGTACGGCATGACGGAGACGTGCGGCGGCTGCGTGTACGACGGCGTCCCCCTCCGGGGCGCGCGCGTCCGGCTGGTCCCGGCGGACGACGCGGTCGCCGCGGGCGCAGGCGTCGTCGAGCTCTCGGGGCCGTTCCTCGCGCACGGCTACCTCGGGGAGCCGGACGCGACCGCGGCCGCGTTCCGCAGGGACGACGACGGCACGCGCTGGTTCCGCACGAGCGACGTCGGCCGGCTCGACGGCCCTCCGGACGCGTCGGTGCTCACCGTCCTCGGCCGCGCGGACGACGTGATCGTCTCGGGCGGCGTCAACGTCGCCCCGGCGGCGGTCGAGGCCGTGGTGGGCGAGGTCGCGGGCGTCGGGGAGGCCTGCGTCGTGGGGGTGCCGCACCCCGAGTGGGGCCACGAGGTCGTCGCGGTCGTCACGCTCGCGGGCGCGCAGCGCGACGACGGTGCCACGCCGGGCACGGCGGGCACGGCGAGCACGGCGGGCACGACGGGCGCCGAGGACGTGGCGAGCGCACCGCCCGATCTCGTCGCCGCCGTGCGGGGCCGCGTCGCGGATAGGCTGGAGCGGGCGGCCGCACCCCGCCGCGTGCTCGTCGTCCCGGACCTCCCCCGGCGCGGGCCCGGCAAGGTGGACCGCGCCGCGGTGGCCCGGATCGCCGCCGGGCACGGGCGGACTCCGCCCGGCTGAGCCCGGCCGGCCCACCCGCCGCACGACCGAGACGCACGACCCGAGCCGCACGAACCGAGCCGCACGAACCGAGACGGAGCACCATGGCCAGCACGACCCAGTGGGTCGCGGGCGCACGCCCGCGCACCCTCCCCGCCGCCGCGACGCCCGTCATCGTGGGTTCCGGTGCCGCGGCGCAGGTGGACGGCTTCGCGTTCTGGCCCGCGCTGCTCGCCCTCGGGGTCGCGCTCGCGCTCCAGGTCGGCGTGAACTACGCGAACGACTACTCGGACGGCGTGCGGGGCACCGACCTCGACCGCGTCGGCCCGCTGCGGCTCACCGCGTCCGGGCTCGCGCGCCCCGGGCAGGTCCGCGCCGCGGCGTTCGCCGCGTTCGGCGTCGCGGGCGTGCTGGGGCTCGTCCTGTGCGCGGTCACGGGCCACTGGTGGCTCCTGGCGGTCGGCGCCCTCGCCATCCTCGCCGCCTGGTACTACACGGGCGGGCGGAACCCCTACGGCTATCGCGGCCTCGGCGAGGTCGGGGTGTTCGTGTTCTTCGGCCTCGTCGCGACGCTCGGCACCACGTACACCCAGGCCGGGGTCGTCACGTGGCCGTCCGCGGTCGGCGCGGTCGCCGTCGGCCTGCTCGCGTGCGCGATCCTCATGGTCAACAACATCCGCGACATCCCGACCGACGTCGTCGCGGGCAAGCGCACGCTCGCGGTGCGGCTCGGCGACTTCCGGGCGCGCCGCGCCTACGTCGCGATGATCTGGGTCCCGCTCCTGCTGGCGGTGGTGTGCGCGTTCGCGTCGCCGTGGGCGCTCGGCACGCTCGTGCTCCTGCTGCCCGCCGCGCTCCTCACCGTCCCGGTGATCGCGGGTGCGCGCGGTCCGCTCCTCGTCCCGGTGCTCGCGGGCACCGGCCTGTTCGAGCTCGGCTACGGCGTCCTGCTGGGGGTCGGGCTGGCGCTCTGAGGGCGGCCTCCGCCCGGGCGGAGCGGCTCGGACGTCCCGGCCGGGACGCCCCCGGTCAGCGCGCCGGGGAGGTTCCCGGACGGCCCGTCGCGTCGGCGTCGGCGTCTGCCTCCGCGTCCTCGGCCGCCGCGTCGTCCTCGATCTCGCGGGAGAAGCGCTCGCCCGTCCGGGCGCGGTGCTCGGCCCGGGCGGCGAGGTACCGCGAGGCCGCCTCGCGGGGCTTGCTCAGCGTCAGGTAGGACAGCATGAGCGCGACGACGGCGGCGACGAGCACGAGCAGCCAGCCGCGGAGGCCGGCGAACCAGAGGGCGCCGAGCGCGACGGCGAGGAGCAGCAGACGCAGGACGGAGTAGACGACGACAGGCACGACTCCAGGGTACGGCCCGTAGGCTGGAGCCATGCTCCGCGTCCTGCTCCCGCTCCTCGCCGTCGGTCTCGCCGTCTACGCGCTCGTCGACCTCGCCTCGAGCGACGAGGACGAACGTGGCGGCATCCCCAAGGGGCTGTGGGTCGTGCTCATCATCCTCCTGCCGTTCCTCGGCCCGATCGCCTGGATCCTCGTCAAGCGCTCGGCGTCGCGGTCCGGTACGCGCGCCCGGCCCGCCGGTCGCCCCGGTCCCGGCTCCGCCGCCGGGGGCACGCGGCGGCGGCGCAGCGCGCCCGTCGCGCCCGACGACGACCCCGAGTTCCTCTGGCGCCTCGAGCAGCAGCAGCGCCGCCAGGCCCGCGACGGCTCCCCGACGCCGACCGCCGACGACGCCCCGGCCACGGACGTGACACCCGAGGACGAGCGCACCGACGACGGCGACGCGCGCCGCCCCGGCGCGAGCAACCCCTCGGAGGACGGCGACGACGCGACGCGCTGAGGCGCCCCCGCAGGGCCCCAGGCTCGCGCCACGACGCGGCTCGCACCACCCGGCCCGCGGCACCACGAAGCCCGCACCACCCGGCCCCCTTCGTCGTGCTGCGACGCGGTGGCGGGAGCCGGTCGGTCAGTCGCCCGGGTTGAGGCCCGAGTACGAGTGCTTGCCGTTGAACAGCAGGTTCACGCCGGTGAAGTTGAAGAGCACGCACGCGTAGCCGACGATCACGAAGTACGCCGCGCGGCGGCCGGACCACCCGCGGGTCGTGCGCGCGTGCAGGTACGCCGCGTAGACGATCCAGACGACGAAGCTCCAGACCTCCTTGGGGTCCCAGCCCCAGTAGCGGCCCCACGCGTGCTCGGCCCAGATCGCGCCGCCGATGAGCGTGAAGGTCCACAGCACGAACGCCACGGCGTTGAGGCGGAAGCTCAGCGCCTCGAGCTGCAGCGGGCCGGGCGTCGAGTCGAGCCAGCGCCACCCGCGCGCTCCGAGGAACGCGTTGCCCGAGTCGCGCGAGTCGCGGAGCAGCTGGAGCACCGAGGTCACGAACGCGACGGTGAAGATGCCCGTCGCGACGATCGCGACGCCGACGTGGATGACGAGCCAGTAGGACTGGAGCGCGGGCTGCACGCCCGTCGCGACGACGAAGAAGGCGTTCTGGGCGAGCACGAGGAACAGGACCGAGAGCCCCGTGACGAACGAGCCGAGGAACCGGACGTCGCGCTTGAGGGAGACGACGAGGAACGCCGCGAGGGCGACGAACGTGCCGACGAGCGTGAACTCGTACATGTTGGCCCAGGGCGTGCGGCCGGCCGCGACGCCGCGCGTGACGATCGCGACGAGCAGCAGCGCGGTGCCGAGCCAGGTCAGCGAGATGCCGATGTTGCCCGCCTTGCGCGACGGCTCCGGCGCGTCGGCGGCGGGCGCGCCCGCGGCGGTGCCCGTGGCGTCCGGTCCGTAGGGGGACGCCGACGGGGCACCGGCGGAGGCGAGCACCTCGGCGCGGTCCGTGGTGCGCTCGCGCGCGTCGGCCTGCTCGACGTCCACGCGGCCCGCGAGCCGCGTGAGGTCGATCGCGAACGCGACGAGCGCGAGGGTCAGCGCGGTGGCTGCGGCCCAGACGAGGTCCTGGCTCAGCTCGGCGAGGGTCATCGGTCAGCCTTTCGTGCGCGGTCGCGCTGTCGGGTCCTGTGCGGGACGCCCGGTCGGGCGGGTGCCGTCCGCCGGGGCGCGCCCCGACGACGAGGTGAGGTCGCCCTCACCCGATGGTGCCACGCCGGGGAGCGCGGCGAGAAGCGAGTCGACCTCGCCCTGGAGCCCGGCGTCGTCGCCCCGGGCGAGGCCCGCGACGGCGACGACCGTCCGCTCGCGCGGCGCGTCGTCGTCGGCCGTGCCGGGCACCTCCTCGCGCCACGCCCGCACCCAGACGCGGCGGCGGGGCGTGAAGAGGGAGACGGCGAGGCCCAGCAGGGCGCCGAGCGAGAAGACGAGCACCCAGGTCAGCGACGGGTCGTGCCGCAGGTCGAGGGCCACGTAGCGCGGCAGGGAGTCGAACGTGATGGTGCCGAGACCGTCCGGGAGGTCGACGGTCTCGCCGGGCGCGACGAGGATCTTCACGCGCTCGCCGTCCTCGTCGACCGACGGCGTGAGGTCGTCGGTGTCGAGGCGGTAGACGTTCTGCGGCAGGCCCTCGTCGAGACCCAGGTCGCCCCGGTACACCTCGAGCACGAGGAGCGGGTTGATGGGCTGCGGGTACACCGACGCCGCGGACTCGCCGTCGGCGCTGAGCTCGGCCGTCGGCAGGAAGTACCCGACGAGACCGACCTGGTCAAGGCCGTCCGACACGTCGGGCACCTTGATGACGCCGCGCGACGTGTACATCGTGTCCTCCGGGAGGAACGGCACGCGGCCCGAGAACGCGACCTCGCCGTCGGCGTCGTGCACCGTGACCTCGGGCGCGAACCCGTTGCCCTGGAGGTAGATCTTCGCGCCCCCGGCGGTGAGCGGGTGGTTGACCTTGATGGTCTCCTCGTGGGTCCCGCCGTCGGGGTCGCGCACCGTGACGAACGCCGTGAAGTCGCGCGACTGGGCGAACGCCGCGGCGTCCGCGGCGAACTCCGACTCGAACGCGTCGAGCGTCATGGAGAACGGGACGAGCGACGACGGGCGGAACCAGGCGCCGTTCTCGAACGTGTCGTAGTCGACGACGGCGTTCGCGAACCCGCGGCCCTCGGTGACGATCGCCTGGCCGCGGTAGTGCAGGAGCTGGCCGGTCGCGACCGCGACGAGCAGCCCGACGAGGGACAGGTGGAACAGCAGGTTCCCGGTCTCGCGCAGGTAGCCGCGCTCCGCGGAGACCGTCCGGGCGGCGGGCCGGGCGGCGGCGCGCCCGCGCGCGGGCGCCGCGTCCTCGGCGCCGGTGTCGACGCGGAAGGTCGGGAGCCAGGACAGGCGCCCCCGCAGGTGCGAGCTCGCCGCCTCGACGACCTCGTCGGGCGTCGCGTCCGTGACGGCGCGGCCCTGCGCGGGGAACCGGTCGAAGCGGCGGGGCGTGCGCGGCGGCCGGGACCGCAGCGCCTGCCAGTGCGCCTTCGTCCGCGGCAGGATGCACCCCACGAGCGAGACGAACAGCAGGATGTAGATCGCCGAGAACCACACCGAGGAGAAGACGTCGAAGAAGCCGAGGCGGTCGAGCCACTCCCCCGTCGTGGGGTTCTCCTGGAGGTAGCGGAGCACCGCCGCCGGGTCCTGCGGGCGCTGCGGCAGGACGGACCCGGGCACCGCGGCGACCGCGAGCAGCATGAGGAGCATGAGCGCGACGCGCATGCTCGTCAGCTGTCGCCACGTCCAGCGCAGCGCGCCGCGCCACCCGAGCGTCGGGAGCGCCGGCCCGTCGCCGCGCGCGCCACCCTTCCCGCCCGACGGCGTCCGGTCCCCCGGGCCGTCGCCCGCGGAGAACGCGTCGTCGATGCCCTCGGGGCGGTAGCCCGTCCGCACGGTCTTCTCCGCCTCGTCCGCCTGCTGGGTCTGCTCGGTCTCGCCCGGCTCGCCGGTCCGCTGGCTCATCTCACACCACCGTCACGTATCCGCCGATCCAGCCCTGCAGCGACGTCGTCCACGTCGTCCACAGGCCCGTGACCAGCGCCAGACCGATGAGCACCAGCAGCCCGCCGCCGATCCGCATGATCGCGAGGCGGTGCCGGCGCAGGAACCCCAGCATGCGCTGCGAGCTCTGCAGCCCGAGCGCGATGAGGAGGAAGGGCACGCCCAGCCCGAGGCAGTACGCGACGCCGAGGATCGCGCCGCGCCCTGCCGACGCCTCGCTGAGCGACAGGGCCTGGACGGCGACGAGCGTCGGGCCCAGGCACGGGGTCCAGCCGAGCCCGAACGCGATGCCGAGCAGCGGCGCCCCCCACAGCCCGGCCTGCGGGCTCACGTGCAGGCGCCGCTCGCGCTGGAGGAAGGGCAGCGCACCGAGGAACGCGAAGCCCATGAGGATCACGACCACGCCGAGCACGCGCGTGATGACGTCCTCCCAGCGGACCAGGTGCACGCCGATCGCGCCCGCCGCGAACATGAGCGCCACGAACACGAGCGTGAACCCGGCGACGAACAGCCCGACCCCCGCGAGCACGCGACCGCGGCTCGGCGCGGCGACGCGGGTGGCCGTCGTCGTGCCCCCGGACGCGCCGCCGCCGCCGGTGGTGGCGGCGGCCATGCCCGAGACGTAGCCGACGTACCCCGGCACGAGCGGCAGCACGCACGGGGACGCGAACGAGACGAGACCGGCGATGAGCGCGACGGGCACCGCGAGCAGCATCGAGCCGCTCCACACGGTCGTCGCGAAGGTGTCGCCGATGCTCGACGCGGCGGCCGCGGGGACGGCGGCGGCGAGGGGCGCGAGGACGGGCACGGTCAGCTCTCGGCGAGGACGTCGTCGACCAGGGCGGTGAGCGTCGAGCCCTCGACGAGCCCGATGACGCGCGCCGCGACACGGCCCTCGCGGTCGAGCACGACGGTCGACGGCACGGCCTGGAGCGGGACGGTGCCCGAGAGCGCCGCGACGACCTCGCCGGAGCGGTCGTCGATCGACGGGTAGGGGACGTCGAACCGACGCTGGAACGCCTGGGCGGCACCCGCCTCGTCGGTGGTGTTGATCCCGAGCACCTGCACGCCGTCGTCGGCGCGGTCGTTGGCGAGCGCCACGAGGTCGGGCGCCTCGGCCCGGCACGGTGCGCACGCCGCGTACCAGGTGTTGAGCACGACGACGTCGCCGAGCCACGCGCTCGTGTCGACCTGCTCGCCCTCGTAGTCCGTGCCCGTGAGCGCGACGACGTCGCCGCGCTCGTCGGCGTCCCACGTGCGGACCGACCCGTCGCCCGAGACGAAGCCCTGGCCCACGACGTCGGTCGTCGCGCCGGAGTCCTGGGCGGCGCACGCCGCGAGGCCGAGGGTCGCGGCGAGCACGACGGCGCCCGTCAGCGCCCGGCGCACGGGTCGTCGGCGCGGCGGCACGGCAGCGGCCCGCGCCTCGACGGAGAGTTGGCGCGCGGCGCGCGCGCGCGAGTCGGCGGTCACGACGGCATCACGGGACGCACCCTGCCCGCGCTTCCTGAACGGGACCTGAGAGACGTGACCTCCGCCACGCCCGAACCGTGCAGATCGGGCGTGGCGACCATGGCGACAGCGCTGGACATGACCGACGTCACGCCCCCGAGACGGTCGCCGCGCCCGGGAGGAGGTCCGCGACCGGCTCGGTGTAGTGCAGGCCGACCAGGCGGTCGTCCTCGAAGTGCAGGGACGTGAGCGACGCGAGCGAGCACTCGCGCTTGCGCGGGTCGTGCCAGAGCCGGCGGTTCTCGAAGCTCAGGCGCGTGAGCCACACCGGGAGCTGGTGGCTGACGAGCAGCGCCTCGTGCCCGGCCGCCTTGTCCCGCGCGTCGGCGACGGCGGCCCGCATGCGCGCGACCTGCTCCACGTACGGCTCGCCCCACGACGGGCGGAACGGGTTCCACAGGTAGGGCCAGTGCTGCGGGTGCCGCAGCGAGCCGTCGCCGACGCCGAAGGTCTTGCCCTCGAAGTGGTTCGCGGCCTCGATGAGCCGCTCGTCCGTGCCGAGCTCGAGCCCGAACGCCTCGGCGGCGGGCGTCGCGGTCTCCTGCGCGCGCTGCAGCGGCGAGGCCACGACGACCGTGAGGTCGGCGCGCGGGCGCGACGTGCCGTCGGGCCCGGGCTCGCCCGCGAGGTGCGCGGCGACGCGGCGAGCCATCTCGTGCCCGCGCTCGGAGAGGTGGTAGCCGGGGATCCGGCCGTAGAGGACGCCGTCGGGGTTGTGGACCTCGCCGTGGCGCAGGAGGTGGACGATGGTGGAGACCATGCCCACCAGTGTCCCGCACTCGGGGCGAGCGCACGCCATCGCGGGCCGACGTCGCGGGACGGGACGGGCGGGGACGCGCCGGGACGGGCCGGTCAGGTGTCGCGGTCGGCCTTGCACGCCTCGGCGACGGCCGCCATCGCCTCGCCCAGCGCGCGGAACTGCTCCGGCGTGAGCACGTCGACCAGGTAGCGCCGCACGGCCGCGACGTGCGCGGGCGCCGACGCGACGAGCACGCGGTAGCCCTCGCTCGTCATCACGCAGTTCACGCCGCGGCGGTCGCCCGAGCTCGCGGAGCGCCGGACCAGGCCGCGCGCCTCCATGCGCGCGACGGTGTGCGTCACGCGGCTGCGCGAGCGGGCGAGACCGTCCGCGAGCGCCGACATGCGCAGCGTGTGGTCGGGGCTCTCCGAGAGGCGCACGAGCAGCTCGTACTCGTTGAGGGACACGTCGGACCGCTCCTCGTGGTCACGACCCAGTGCCTCGATGAAGCGCACGGTCCCGTCGAGGTAGGCGCGCCACAGGCGCTGCTGCTCGGTGTCGAGCCAGCGCGGCTCACCGGTCGGGGCGGCTGCCGCGGTGCGGACGGTCGTCGCCGTCGGGGTGTCGACGTCGTTGCTGGTCATGGGTCCTCGGCGGTGCGGGAGGGGGCTGGGGGCGGTGCGGGGCGACGCGGAACATTGTTCCACCCCACCGGGAATAGACGGATCGAGGGGTGCTGTTGATACGCTCGTCCGAAGTTGAACCTTCAACCACTTGGGTCCGCCAGGACCCCGACCACCACAGGAGCACCCATGGCCTCGTCGCTGCCCGCCGGCCTCACCACCGGTACCTACGCCCTCGACGCGTCGCACTCGCAGGCGTCGTTCACCGTCCGCCACGCCGGGATCTCCAAGGTCCGCGGCACCCTCGCGATCACCGACGGCACGATCACCGTGGGCGACGACCTCGAGTCGACGTCCGTGACCGCCCAGCTCGACGCCGCGTCCGTGAGCACGGGCGACGAGAACCGCGACAACCACCTGCGCAGCGCCGACTTCTGGGACGCGGAGAACAAGCCGACGTGGACGTTCACGTCGACGCGCATCACGGGCGACGGCGACGACTACGTCGTGGCGGGCGACCTGACCATCAACGGCGTCACCAAGCCGGTCGAGCTCGAGACCGAGTTCGCGGGCACCGCGACCGACCCGTTCGGCAACCCGCGCGCCGGGTTCGAGGCGACCACCGAGATCTCGCGCAAGGAGTTCGGCCTCACCTGGAACGCCGCGCTCGAGACCGGCGGCGTGCTCGTCGGCGACAAGATCAAGATCGCGCTCGACGTCTCGGCCATCAAGCAGGCCTGACCGTCCTCCCGGGCACGTCCCGGGCGAGACCGGCGCCCACCGGCAGGGGTGCCGCCCCGAGGGGCCGCGTGCAGAGCACGCGGCCCTTCGTCGTCCCCGGGTCCGGGCGCCGGGCCCGCTCAGCGCTCCTGCGACGCCGCGAGCGCGCGGGCCTGCGAGTGGAACGCGAGGATCTGCAGCTCGCTGCCGACGTCCACGCCGCGCACGTCGACGTCCGCCGGGACCTGGAGCGCGCGCGGCGCGAAGTTGAGGATCTCGCGCACCCCGGCCGCGACCACGCGGTCCGCGACCGCCTGGGCGTGCGCCGCAGGCGTCGCGAGGACGACGATCGACACCTTCTCGCGCTCCACGACCTCCTCGAGCGCGTCGACGTGCTCGACGACGAGGCCCGCGGCCCGCGTCCCGACGACGTCCGGCGACGCGTCGAGCAGCGCCGCGACGTGGAAGCCGCGCTGCTCGTAGCCCGAGTAGTTCGCGAGGGCGTGCCCCAGGTTGCCGATCCCGACGATCGCGATCCGGTGCTCGTCGACCAGGCCCAGCGCCTCGGTGATGTACTGCGCCAGCGAGTCGACGTCGTAGCCCACGCCGCGCGTGCCGAACGAGCCGAGGAACGACAGGTCCTTGCGCAGCTGCGCCGGGCCCACGCCGGACAGCTCCGCCAGCTCGACCGACGACGTCGTCCCGACGCCCCGCGCCACGAGGTCGCGCAGCGCGCGCAGGTAGGACGGGAGCCGCGCCACCGTCGCGCTCGGGATCCCCGGCGCCGTCACCTCACCGACTACCTGCTCAGCCACCGTCACTCCGTCGTCCATGGGACCGTCCTCGTCGACGGTCACGCTCCACCGGGAGGAATCATCCCAGGTCCGTGCGCGGCACCGAAATCCGGGCCACCGCGCGCGCCAGCCGACGCGCGTCCACGCGCCAGAAGCCCTGCTGCACGCCGCCGACCGTGACGACCGGCACGTACTCCCCGTACTGCTCGCGCAGCGCCGGGTCCGCGCCCGGCGCGTCGACGTCGACCTCCGCCCACGCGACGCCGGCCTCGCGGCACACCGCCTCGACGACCGTCCGTGCGTCGTCGCACAGGTGGCAGCCCGCGCGACCGAACAGCAGGACCGGGGCGGGGGCGTCGGGGGTGCTCACGCCTCCCAGGGTACGAGGCCCCGGCAGCCCGACCGCCTAGAGTGGAGGCATGGCGACGTCTCCCGGCCCGGGCCCCGACCCGACCTCCCGGCCGACGCTCCCCGAGGAGGCCCCCGCGCGCGCACCCGGGCCGCCGCACCGGACCGCCGCGTTCTTCGACGTCGACAACACGATCATCCGCGGCGCGTCGTCGTTCCACCTGGCGCGCGCCCTGTACCAGCGCGAGTTCTTCTCGACGCTCGACATCGTGCGGTTCGCGGCGCACCAGGCCCGGTACCTCGTGTTCGGCGAGAACAAGCGGCAGATCGACCGCATCCGCTCGCGCGCCCTGGACCTCATCGCCGGGCGCTCCGTCGCGGAGGTCACCGCGATCGGCGAGGAGGTCTACGACACCGTCCTGTCGCTGCGCATCTACCCCGGCACGCGCCGCCTGCTCGACGAGCACCTCGCCGCCGGGCACCAGGTGTGGCTCGTCTCCGCGACCCCCGTCGAGATCGGCGAGCTCATCGCGCGCCGGCTCGGCACGACGGGCGCGCTCGGCACCGTCGCGGAGCACGAGGACGGCTTCTACACGGGACGGCTCGTCGGCGACATGATGCACGGCCGCGCCAAGGCCGCCGGGGTACGGGCGCTCGCCGAGCGCGAGGACATCGACCTCGAGGCGTCGTACGCGTACGGCGACTCGCTCAACGACGTGACGATGATGGAGGCCGTGGGGCACCCGTGCCCCATCAACCCCGACGCGCGCCTGCGCCGCCACGCGCAGGACGTCGGCTGGCCCATCCGCGAGTTCCGCGGGCGCCGCCGCCGCGTCGCGCGCAGCAGCGTCCGCACCGCGAGCTGGGCCGGCGCCGCCTGGGCCGCCGCGCTCGTCCTGCGCTCCGTGCGCCGCGCCGTCGACCGGCGCATCGCCCGCCTCTGACCCGGCCGGCGCGGACGGCGACCGCCGGAGACGCGTCGAGCCCGGTCCCTCGGGAGGGGCCGGGCTCGACGACGGGTCGGCGCGTCAGGACGCGCGCGACGTCACTTCTTGTTGCGACGCTGGTGACGCGTCTTGCGAAGCAGCTTGCGGTGCTTCTTCTTGGCCATGCGCTTGCGGCGCTTCTTGATGACGGAGCCCATACGGTCCTCGCAATGCTCGAGCGGCGTGTCGGTCGGCGACCGGTCGACCGGCCGCGGGTGGTCCACGGTTGATCGGGGCCCCGGCGACCACGAGGGCGCCGCAAGCCGACCAACACGAGAGAAATCCGCCCCCTAGCCTACCCGCTCGCGCCCGTGCCCCGGTACGCGACCGGTCGCGGGGCGTCTCAGTCGAAGTGCGCGTCGAGGCCGAGCAGCGGGAAGACGGCCCGGCGCGTGGCCGCGACGGCGCGGTCGACGTCGTCGTCCGGGTCGTACCCGCTGCTCCACCGCCGCACCTCGACCTCGGGCCCGAACGCGAGCGGCGCGTCGAACCCGGCGACCTCGGCGACACGCTCGCGCCACGCCGCGGGCAGGGGCGCGCCCGCGGTGACGGGCCGGTGCACGACCTCCCCCACGACGGCCGACCACACGAGCGGCACGACGCGCGCGATCGCGTACCCGCCCCCGCCCAGCGCGAGCCACCGCCCGTCGGTCAGCTCGTGCGCGAGCCCGTGCATCCACGTCGTGGCCGTGCGCTGCGCGTCGACGGACACGTCGAGGTCGGACAACGGGTCCTCGCCGTGCGCGTCGCACCCGTGCTGGGTGACGAGCACCTCGGGGCGGAACGCGCGCAGCACGGGCGGCACGACGGCGTCGACCGCGCGCAGCCAGCGCGCGCCGTCGGTGCGGCGCGGGAGCGCGACGTTGACCGCCGACCCCTCGGCGCCGGGCCCCCCGAGGTCGGTCGGGTGACCCGTCCCGGGGAAGAGCGTCGCTCCGCTCTGGTGGACGGAGACGGTGAGGACGCGCGGGTCGTCCCAGAACGCGTCCTCCACGCCGTCGCCGTGGTGGGCGTCGAGGTCGACGTACGCGACGCGCTCGACGCCGTCGTCGAGCAGACGGCGGATCGCGACGGCCGCGTCGTTGTAGACGCAGAAGCCCGACGCCGCACCCGCCTTCGCGTGGTGCATGCCGCCCGCGACGTTCACGGCGTGCCGGGTGCGGCCCGCGGCGATCTCGCCCGCCGCCTCGTACGAGCCCGCGACGATCCGCGCGGCCGCCTCGTGCATCCCGGGGAAGACGGGGTCGTCCTCGGTGCCGAGGCCGCGGGCCGGGTCGGGCGTGCCGTGCTCGGACGCCGCGCGCACGGCCGCGACGTAGGCGGGCTCGTGCACGAGCTCGAGCACGTCGTCGGGCGCGGGCTCGGGCCGCACGACGCGCAGGTCCGCGTCGCCGTCGAGCAGGCCGAGGGCGCGCACGAGCCCCATCGTCAGGTCGAGCCGGGCCGGCGCCATGGGGTGGCCCGGGCCGAAGTCGTAGCCGAGGAGCTCGGGGCTCCACACGACGCAGGCTCCGGGCGCCGCAGCCGCCCCGGTCGGGGCGGGCGACGACGTCGGGTCGGTCGTGGGCATGGCTCACGGTAACGCCCGACGGCGCGCCCCCGCCCCACCGACCGCGCGCCGGACCGCGCGGGACCGCCGGTCCGGGCCTCCCCGGGTCCCCGGTGCGGCGTCCGGGCCCGCGAGCGGGCATGATGTCCCGGCGCCGGAGCGGCGACATGACGGGCCACCGGGCCCGTGGCAGAGTGGCGCGAGTGGTGAGGGAGGCTCCATGCCGACGAGCATGACCGGGCGCCTGTTCAGGGGGCGGGAGATCGTCGACCGCCTCGCCCGGCAGTCGCCCGCCCGGCTCGCCGTCACCGTGTTCGCCGCCGTCATCGCCGTCTTCACCGCCCTGCTCATGGCGCCCTGGGCGACGGCGAGCGGCCGGTCCGCGCCGTTCGTCGACGCGTTTTTCACGGCCACGTCGGCCGTGTGCGTCACCGGTCTCGTCGTGGTCCCCACGGGGACGTACTGGTCGGGGTACGGGCAGGTCGTCATCCTGCTCGGCATCAAGATCGGCGGCCTCGGCGTCATGACGCTCGCGTCGATCCTCGGCATGGCCGTGTCCCGGCGCATCGGCCTCACGCAGAAGCTCCTCACGGCGTCGGAGACGAAGACGACGCGGCTCGGCGAGGTCGGCTCGCTCGTGCGGGTCGTCATCATCACGTCGACCTCGCTCGAGCTCCTCATCGCGCTGCTCCTGCTGCCGCGGTTCGTCGTGCTGGAGGAGACGTTCGGCGAGGCCGCGTGGCACGGCATCTTCTACGGCATCTCCGCCTTCAACAACGCGGGGTTCATCCCGACGGAGCACGGCCTCGCCCCGTACGTCGGCGACTGGATGCTGTGCCTGCCGATCATCCTCGGCGTGTTCATCGGGTCGCTCGGCTTCCCCGTGATCCTCAACGTCATGCGCAACCGCCGCCGCGCCTCCAAGTGGAGCCTGCACACCAAGCTGACGCTCACGACGAGCGCGGCGCTCGTCGTCGTGGGCACGGTGCTCTTCGCGGCCGTCGAGTGGGGGAACCAGCGGACCCTCGGGCCCCTCGACCTCGGCGAGAAGCTCCTCGCGTCGCTCTTCGCGGGCGTCATGCCGCGCTCCGGCGGCTTCTCGACCGTGGACACCGGCGGCATGCACGAGGCGAGCTGGCTCATCACCGACGCGCTGATGTTCGTCGGCGGCGGCTCCGCGTCGACCGCGGGCGGCATCAAGGTCACGACGCTCGCCGTCATGCTCATCGCCATCGTGTCCGAGGCGCGCGGCGACCGGGACATGGAGGCGTTCGGGCGGCGCATCCCGCGCGACACCCTCCGGCTCGCGGTCGCCGTGTCGTTCGTCGGCGCGACCGCGGTGCTGCTGTCGAGCCTGCTCCTGCTGGAGATCACCGGCGAGACCCTCGACGTCATCCTCTTCGAGACCATCTCGGCGTTCGCGACCGTCGGCCTGTCGACCGGCATCACGCCCGAGCTGCCGGACGCCGGGAAGTACGTCCTCATCGCGCTCATGTTCGTGGGCCGCACGGGCACCATGACGTTCGCCGCCGCGCTCGCGCTCCGCGACCGCCGCCGCATCGTGCGCTACCCCGAGGAGCGCCCCATCATCGGGTGAGCGCCCCCGCCCGGCGGTGCGACCGCCGTCGGGCCGGACGCCCCGCCGCACGAGACCTGACCGACACGACCGACACCGCACCACCGGACCGACGAGAGGCCCCATCGTGACCGACCCGTTCACCCGCGCCGCCGACGGGAAGGAAGGCGTGCCCTCCGACCCCGTCGCACAGCGCATCGTCGAGCGCGGCCGCGCGGAGCGCGCGCGCCGGGACGAGGCGAAGGCCCCGCGCAAGGACGCGGGCGTCCTCGTCATCGGCCTCGGCCGCTTCGGGACGGCGATCGCCGCGACGCTCGACCGGCTCGGCCAGGACGTGCTCGCCGTCGAGCGCGACCCCGACCTCGTCGCCCAGTGGAGCGGGCAGCTCCCGCTCGTCGAGGCGGACGCCTCCAACCCCGTCGCGCTCGAGCAGCTCGGCGCGCGCGACTTCCCCGTCGCGGTCGTGGGCGTCGGCACGTCGCTCGAGGCGAGCGTGCTCATCACCGGCAACCTCGTCGACATGGGCACGCCCCAGATCTGGGCCAAGGCGATCTCCGCGGAGCACGGGCGCATCCTCCAGCGCATCGGCGCGCACCACGTCGTGTTCCCCGAGGCCGACGCGGGGTCGCGCGTCGCGCACCTCGTCTCCGGGAAGCTGCTCGACTACATCGAGGTCGAGGACGGCTTCACGATCGTCAAGATGCGGCCGCCGAAGGAGGTGCAGGGGTTCACGCTCGCGCAGTCGAAGGTGCGCGAGAGGTACGGGGTCACCGTGATCGGGGTGAAGTCGCCCGGCGAGGACTTCCTCTACGCGACGCCGGAGACCCGGATCAGCGCGAACGACCTGCTCATCGTGTCGGGCCACGCCGACCTCCTGGAGCGTTTCGCCGCTCGGCCCTGAGGGTCGGGTCGGGCCGGGTCGGGTTCACCGCCCGCGAGGTCGGGTCCGGGTCCGGCGGTCGCGTTGGTCGGCCTGGCGCCGACGTGCCTCGGGGGATCCGGGGGCTGTCGTGCCGCGTGGAGGCCCGCTGTGCCCGGAACTCTCGCGCGCGGTCGGACCGACGTCGGCCGGCCGGGGTCAGGACGGCTGGCGGTCAGGGCGGCCGGAGGTGCCGACGGCGGGCGGTTCCGGCGGCGGGCGGTGCAGGACGAAGAGGCCTCGGTGGAGGGGGCGGTCCTGGCGGTCCGCGTCGGTCGCGACGTACTCGTCGAGCACCGCGAGGATGCGCCGGTCGAGCTCGGTGACGTCGTCGTCGGAGAGGTGCAGGTAGAACGCGGCGGAGGTCGTGACGGCGTCGGGCCCGGCGGCCAGGGCGTCGTCGAGCGCGGCGGCGACGGGACCGAACTGCACGCCGGGCGCGGCGTCGCGCAGCGGGTCGTCGAGCCACCAGGTGGCGCCCGTGGCGCGGTAGGGGCGCTCGAGCGCGCCGCCCGCACCCGTGCGGACCTCGGCGGGCTCGAGCAGCCCGGCCCGCACGAGCAGCCGGACGTGGTGCAGGGCCGTGCCCGGCGGGACGCCGAGGTGGTCGGCGAGCTCCTTGTTCGTCATCTCGCGCGTGCCGCACTGCCGCACGATGCGCTGGCGCAGCGGGTGCGCGAGCGCCTTGGCCTCGAGCGCGGTGGGCGGGCGACGGCTCGGGACGGCGGCAGCACGCGGACCCGGGGCGCGCCCCGGCCCGGGCTCCGGAGTGGGCTCGGCGGTCATGGAGACATCGTACGGACCTCCGATCGAGAGCGCTCGATCGATTGGGATTTCTCGATCACTGTGCCATGCTGGGCGCCATGGCCTCTCGACCCGGGCGCCGACGCCCCGCCGCCGCACCGCTCGGTGCGCCGTTCCGGCGCCTGTGGGCCGCGTCCGCCGTCTCGAACCTCGCCGACGGGGTGCTCAAGGTCGCGCTCCCGCTCGTCGCGGTCCGGTACACCGAGTCGCCGGCGCTCGTCGCCGGGCTCACGTTCGCCCTCACGCTCCCGTGGCTGCTGTTCGCGCTGCCCGCGGGTGCGCTCGCCGACCGCCTCGACCGGCGGCTCGCGATGGTCGGCTCGAACGTGGCGCGCGCGGTGCTCGTGGCCGCGCTCGCGGCCGTCGCGCTCATGCCCGACGCCGGGAGCATCGCCGTGCTGTACGTCGTCGCCTTCGCCGTCGGCGTCACCGAGACGCTGTACGACACCTCGGCGCAGTCGATCCTCCCGCAGGTCGTGCCGCGCACCGCGCTCCCCCGGGCCAACGGGCGCCTCTACGCGGCGGAGCTCACGACGAACCAGTTCGTGGGGCCGCCCCTGGGCGGGCTGCTCGTGGCGGCGGGCGCCGCCCTCGCGTTCGGCGTCCCCGGTGCGCTGTGGGCGCTCGCCGTCGTGATGCTGCTCGGGCTGCCCGGCACGTACCGGACGGTGCGCACGACCCGGACGACGTTGCGCGCCGACGTCGCCGAGGGCCTGCGCTTCCTGTGGCACGACCGCATCCTGCGCACCCTCGCGATGATGGTCGGCGGCATCAACTTCGCGAGCAACGCCGCGTTCGCGGTGTTCGTGCTCTACGCGGTCGGCCCCGACTCGCCCCTGGGCCTGTCGGAGCCGGCGTACGGCGTGCTCCTCACGGCGACGGCGGTCGGGGCGTTCGCGGGGTCGTTCGTCGCCGAGCGCGTCGTCGGGACGATCGGGCGCGCGCGCTCCCTCGCGCTGACGATCCTCGGGACGGTGGCGTTCGTCGGCGTCCCCGCGGTCACGACGAACGCGTGGGTGATCGGCGCCGTCTCCGCCGTCGGCGGTGCCGGGATCGCCGTGTGGAACGTCGTGACGCTCTCCCTGCGGCAGCGCATCACGCCCGACGCCCTGCTGGGCCGGCTCAACGCGTGCTACCGGCTCCTCGCGTGGGGGACGCTCCCCCTCGGCGCCGCCGTCGGCGGCCTGCTCGGCGAGCTCTTCGGGCTGCGCACGGTGTTCGTGGTCATGGCGGCGGTGTCCGGCGCGACGCTGCTGGGGATGCTCGTCGTCGACGACCGGGCGATGGACGCCGCGGAGGCGGCCGCGGACGCGCGCGACGCCGAGACGCCTCCGGCCGACGCCTCTCGGCCGGAGGCCGAGGCGGAGCCGCGCCCCGAGGGGTGAGCCCGCGGCGTGCCGCGGGTGCGGGTCCGGCCGGCGGGCGAGCCGGGGGCCGGGCCGCCGGGCTGCCGGGCCGCCGAGCCGCCGAGCCGCCGAGCCGCCGAGCGCAGGCTCAGGCCGCGCTGCCCCTGCCCGCCCGACGGCGCAGCGCCGCCCCGGTGAGGACCGCCGCCCCGGCCAGCGCCGCGACCAGGCCCAGGCCCGTGCCCGTCGTCGCCAGGCCCGGCCGCGAGGACCCGGGGCCGCCGCCCGCCGCCGACCCGCCGGAGCCACCCGCTCCCCCGGCCCCGGGCGGCGTCGTCGTCCCGGGCTCGTGCGGCTCGCCCGGTGCGGCGAGCACGAGGAACGGCTCGGACAGCACGTCCGCACCGCCCCCCACCGGGACGAGGCGCACGTGGTGCTCGCCCGGGGTGGTGCCGACGGGGATCGTCACGACGAAGAGGAACGCCCCGTCCGCGTCCGTCGTGACGGTCCCGAGGAGCACCGGATCGCTCTCGAGCCAGACCTCGTAGGTGGTGGACGGCGCGAGGCCGGTCCCGCGGAGCTCGAGCCTCCCGCCGACGACGAACGGCCCGGAGCCGACGACGGCCACGCGCGGCACCGTCGGCACGTCGCGCTCGGTGATCTCGACGCTGACGCGCACACCGTCGGCGGGGTCGGGGACCGAGGTGGCGACCGTCGCGGGCAGGGCGCTCGGGGCCGTGGCGGGAGACACGACGGCCGTCGTCGCCGCGGCCGTGCCGGCGGGCAGGGCCAGCGACCCGGCGAGCACGAGGGCGGCGAGCAGCCTGCGGGTGGTCGTCGTCACGCGGGGAACCTCTTCGTCCGGCCCGGGGCGGGCACCGCTGGGTCGCCCCCGAACCCGACTGGACGGGCGTCCAGTTCACGGACATCCTGCCATCCTGGACGCCTGAACTGAACACCCGTCCAGTTTGTTCACCCGCGGGTCGCGCCGCCGTCGCCGGGCAGGGACGGCTCGGCCCCCGCCGCTCCGGGGAGCGACGGGGGCCGAGCCGGACCCGGGCGGTGCCGGCACACCACCCGGGGGTCCAGCGCCACCGGCCCGGCCGAGGCCGGACCGGGTGCGGCGGTCAGGCGCAGTCGAGCGCGTCGACGGTCGCCTCGCGCGTGGCCGTCACCTCCCGGCCGTCGAGGGTCGCCACGCCGGTCACCGTGACGGTCCCGGCCGGGACCGCCGTCGCGCGGGCGGCGAACGACTGGTAGGCGTTCTTGCCCGGCGCCACGTCGGCGACGGTCTTCTCGCCGTACGGCGTCGTGAGCGTCAGCCTGACGGGGACGTCCTCGCCGTTCGTCGCGCGGACCGCGACGTACGCCTTGCCCGCCAGGCAGCGCGGCGTCACCTCGACCGCGAGGTCGAGCTCGGGCGCCGGCGGCTGCTCGCCGTACGCCGCGAGGAGCGCGGCGTGCTCGGCGGCCGTGATCGGCAGGACCGTGCCGTGTCGCGGGCTGCTCGGCAGGTGGGCGTCGACGGACGTCCACACGCCCGAGTCGAGGTCGGTGGACTCCAGCGGCAGGTAGCCCTGGCCGCCGTGGTAGCTCGGCTGGTCGACGAAGAGGTACCACTTCTCCTCGGTGTTCGACTTGAAGACCGTCGGCCCCTCGCCCGCGGTGAGCGTGCCGCCCCACGGGTTGGGCTGGCCGTAGCCGATCTTCTCGGCGACGAGGTCCCAGTCGGTCGAGCGCAGGTCCGTCGACTTCTCGAGGCGCGGGATCATGTACGCCTCGTCCTTGGTGAACCGGTAGTACGTGCCGTCGTGCTCGACGATCGACGAGTCGATCATCCCGAGCCCGTTGCCGCGCTTCTCGTCGATCCACACCTGCGGCTCGGAGAACGTCACGAAGTCGCGCGTCGTGGCGTACATCATGCGCTGGTAGGAGTCGGCGATGCGGCGGCCGTCGGTCGACGTCGTCGGGTAGAGCGCCGAGGCCCAGTAGACGATGTACTCGCCGCGCTGGGCGTCCCAGAACGCCTCGGGCGCCCACGTGTTGCCCGCGTACGCGCTCGACACGGTCACCATGCGCTGGTCGGACCAGTGCACGAGGTCGGTCGACTCCCAGATCATCAGTGCGCGCGACCCGCGCTCCTGCGCGTTGCCGAAGTTGTTGCCGCCGTAGATGCGCAGGTCGGTCGCGAGGAGGAAGAACCGGTCGCCCTCGGGCGAGCGGATGATGAACGGGTCCCGCAGGCCCTTCTCCCCGAGCGTCGACGTGAGCACGGGCTCGCCGTCGTTGAGCTCGACCCAGTCGAGCGGGTCGTTGCCGTTGCTCGCGCTGAAGTACACGGACTCGCCGTCCGCGGTGCTCTCGCCCTCGAAGTACGGGAAGAAGTAGCCCTCGTAGTCGGCCTCGGCGGGCAGCGGGCGGACCGTGGCGTCGTAGGTGTGCGTCGCGGTCGCGCCGTCCTTCGTCGCGGTCACGGTGAGCCGCACGACGGCGGCCGGCTCGCCGTGCGCGGGCCGCGTCACCTCGCCCGTGGCGGAGACGACCGCGGGGTCGGAGCTCTCCCAGGTCAGGACGGAGCCGTTCGCGCCGTCGGCGGGCAGCGTGAGGTTGCCGCGCACGTCGTCGAGGTGCGGCACGACGACGTGGCTCGCGTCCCACGCGACGGCCTCGGCGGGTGCGAGGTGCGCGAGGACGGTGACCTCGAGCTGCGCGGTGCGCGCGACCGCGCCGCGCGTGACGAGCGCGGTGAGCGTCACCGTCGCGTCGTCCTCGCCCGCGGCGGGCCGGGTGACCTTGCCCGCGGCGCTGACGACGCCCGGGTCCGACGACGTCCAGGTGACGAGCGAGCCCTGCGCGCCCGTGGTGGGCAGCACGAGGTCGGCGGTGACGGCGCTCGTGTCGCCGAGGTCGAGCGCGGCGAGGTCGGCGTCCGCGGCGGCCGTGGAGGTCCGGGCCGCGAGCTCGCCCGCCTCGGCCGCGCTCAGCGCACGGTCGTAGAGGCGGAAGTCGCGCACCTGGCCCTTGAGGTAGCGGTCGCCGGAGTAGAGCGAGCGGCCGACGTAGTTCGCGGTCGTCTGCCCCCCGCCGATCTGGCCGGGGTCCGTCGTGACGTTCGTGGCCTGCTTGACCTGCACGCCGTCCTCGTAGAGCGTCGCCGTCGTGCCGGTGAGCGTGTAGGTGAGCGTCTTCCAGACGCCGCGCTGGAGGTTGGCGCCCTTGGTCACGGTCTGCTCGGTCGACCAGTTCCCCGTCGCGATCGACGTGCGGTACGCGTTGCCGGTCGTGAACAGGTAGCCGTTGCCGTTGGAGCCGCTCGTGTTCCCGAGCCCGTAGACGAAGTACGGCGTGCCCTGGTCCTGGCTCACGAGCACGTCGAGGCTCACGGTGACGTCCGTGAGGCCCGCGAGCAGGTGGTCGGGCAGGTCGACGTAGTCGTCGGTCCCGTCGAGGTTCGTGCCGTCGGCCGTCGCCGTGCCGCCCACCAGGGTGGCCGGGCCGAAGGGCGAGCCCTCGGCGAGGTTCGCCGTCGTGCCGCCGGTCGTGCTCGCGGCGTCGAGCGGGTACCAGGCGACGAGCCCGTCGTCGGTGGGTCCACCGACGTCCGCCGCAGCGGGCGCCGCGACTGCCGCGGCGAGCGTCGAGACGGCGAGCGCCCCGACCAGCCCGGCGGCGAGCGCCGATCGCCCTCGGTGTGTCAGTTCCATGTGTTCCTCTCCTCGTCGAGATGAAGGTCGTGCTCGCGAGATAGAACCCGCGGTCGGGGGGGGGGGGGGGGGGGGGGGGGGGGGGGGGGGGGGGGGGGGGGGGGGGGGGGGGGGGGGGGGGGGG